>JALWDV010000401.1 GCA_027036755.1 Anaerolineae bacterium | reverse complement strand
GGCTGTGGCCGTGGGCGCCAGCGTGGGCGCGGGGGTCAGGGTGGGTGTAGGCGTGGGCGTGGGCGTGGCCGTGGGCGAGGATGTGGGCGTGGGCGTGGGTGCGACGGGCGTCAGCGCTCGCCACCAGAGTCCGTAACCCACGCCCGCGTAGAGCCGATCGCGCTGGCCGGGATCGAGAAACAGCGCCTTGACCGCGCCGGCCATGGGGCCCGGAATGCGTCGCCAGGTGACGGCGTTATCGTCGCTGCGCCAGATGTCGCCCCCGGCGTCGCCCAGGTAGATGATCTGCCAGATGAGCGGATCGCTGGTGATGGCGGTGAGGGCGGAGCGTGCGGGCGTGACGATGCGTCGCCAGGCTCCCGCGTCATCCCGTCGCCATAGTTCGCCCTGGCGAGTGATGACATAGAGCAGGCCTGGCGCGCGCTCGGGCGTGAGCATCTGCACCGGGGTCGCATCCGCGGGCGATTTCTCCTCCCGCCATGTTTTGGAGGAGACGTCGGCGCTCATCAGCCAGCCTTCGCCCGCCACATACAGCCGACGGGAGATGTAGATGGCGGTGATGTCGCCCGGCGTGCGTTGTTCCAGCCAGGTATTGCCGCTATTGAAGCTGCTGCGCAGGTGATCGTTGCCGCCAAAGGCCAGCCAGTCGCTCTCTCGCCGCGGCCTCACCGCCAGCAGCGAGGGATCGAATTGCTGGGGGCTGAAGAGCAATTCGAAGGTCTCGCCCGCATCCAGAGAGCGGTACAGGCTGCGACGGCCCGTCTCGCCAGCCAGGGCGTAAACCCGGCGATCGCCGCCCGCGGCCAGAGATGTCAGCAGCAATTCGCCCAGGTTGTTCCGGGGCAGGCCCTCTCCCACCGCGATCCAACTGAGGCCCTCATCGACGCTGCGATAAAGGCCCGCGGCGGACCAGCGATAGAGGGTGGTCAGGCCCTTCTCGCTGCTGAAAGCCGCACTGGTCATGGCTCCGGTCTTCTGGCCGATGTTGTTCCACTCGGGCGGTTTCGCCGCCTGGCTAAGGGGAATCAACGCAAAGGGAGCGAAGAAGATCAGAACGCCGAGCAGCCAGAGCCACCACCGGCGTTCGGGCGAGGTCAGCGTGCGGGCAAAGCGGGAGTCGGAAGCCATGAGGATGTGCGCAGCGTCACCGCGGCGGGGTGGGCGTGGGCGTGGGG
>JALWDV010000400.1 GCA_027036755.1 Anaerolineae bacterium | reverse complement strand
CTTAGTAGTTACTGAAAAAACAAAAATCCCCTCGTCCAACAGGGACGAAGGGATTCCGCGGTGCCACCCTGATTGTCAGAACAGGAGGCCGGTCGCATGATAACAACCGGCCTCGTTTGGTGGAGCTGAAGGGACTCGAACCCTTGACCCCCACAATGCCATTGTGGTGCTCTCCCAGCTGAGCTACAGCCCCGAAGTCTGTTCCGACCTCTCGAACGCGATAACGGGCGAACCCGGCGCCGACTACGGCCCGATGGGGCTTTCACCGGCGCTGCTTCCCAGGCGAGTTCGGTCTGACGCGGGCCCGAAGGCCGCGTTGCCGGGCTTTCACGCTCCCCGGCTCGCTTTCGGGCGGACCTACTACTCCTGTTCGCAGCATTTGGGTCTTTGATTGTCAAAGTTGCGCCCGGGTGGCCAGGCTAGGTGGAGCTGAGGGGATTCGAACCCCTGACCTCTACAGTGCGATTGTAGCGCTCTCCCAGCTGAGCTACAGCCCCGGGAAATGAGCACGTGTAAGTTTAGGAGAAGTCGGGCGATTTGTCAAGTTTGGAATTCCGGTTATAACGTATGGGAGCAAAACGGCAAGAAGAGTATGTCTCAAATGAGTTGGAAAGTTAGGCATGGTTCATTCTCATTCAAAACCATCTTTACAATTTCTCCGTCAAACGTCATCCGTCAAACGTCAAAAAGAGCCAGTTTCGCCACGTTTTGACGTTTGACGCTTTACGTTTGACGCGCTTTGCCAGGCGTTGACCCTATTGAAATTGTAAAGCTGATGGAAGGACGATCTGAACCATGCCGAAAGTTAAAATAAGTCATTCATGGGCAGGGCGCTTCTTGCCCACCACCAGCGCCGGGGGATAAAGTCCCCCGGCTAGAAACAGCGCCCCTGCGGGGCTAGCCGGATTTATCCGGCGCTGTTTTGTAGCCCGGCGACTTCATCGCCCGGCGGACTCCAACCGAAATTGAACACACCAAATGGCGAAAAGCGGCGGACGCGGGCGCTCATGGCGAGAGATTCCGCCAAACGAATTGGACAATCAATTCAAATATCTGTATAGTGCATGGCGGCGATGGACGACTATTTCGCAACGTTCGTCTTCGCCGCCATGCGCCAATGACAGCATTTCTCATCGACTCTCACTGCCACCTGGACCTGTCCCACTTCGATGAAGACCGGGATGAGGTGGTTGCCCGCGCCCGCGAAGCGGGCGTCATCGCCATGATCACCCAGGGCGTGGATGTGGCCAGCAGCCGTAAGGCCGTGGCCCTGGCCGAGCGCTACGCCGAGGTGTACGCCGCGGTGGGCATTCATCCCAACGACTGCGCCGACTTCCGGCCCGAGATGCTGGACGACATCCGGGCGCTGGCCGCACACCCCAAAGTGGTCGCCATCGGCGAGATCGGCCTGGACGATTACTGGAAGACCGTGCCGCTGGACCAGCAAGTCCGCGTGCTGCGGCTGCAACTGGATCTGGCCGCGGACCTGGGCCTGCCCGTGGTCATCCATGACCGCGAGACTCACGACCTCATCATGGCCGAGCTGCGGGCCTGGGTGCGAGATCGCCTGCCCGGCGCGCCTCTGGCCCGACGCCCCTGGCCGGGCGTGCTGCACAGCTTCTCGGGCGACCTGGCCATGGCGCAAGAGGCCTACGATCTGGGATTCGTGCTGGGGCTGGCCGGGCCTGTCACCTTCAAGAACGCCCGCGACCTGCAAGCCCTGGCCCGGCAGCTTGATTCCCGCCGCCTGATGCTCGAAACCGATTCGCCCTACCTGACGCCTCATCCCTATCGCGGCAGGCGCAACGAACCCGCCCGGGTGAAGCTGACAGCCGAGAAACTGGCGGAATTGTGGGAGACGCCTTTCGCCGAAGTCGCGGAAATGACCACCTCCACCGCCAGAAAATTCTTTGGCCTCGAAGCTGGCGTCTGATATACTGATTGTGCAGAATTTCAGGATTTACAATCAAGGAAATCGATAAATGAGCGCAACCATTCAGTTTCGGCAGCGGGGAACGGTCACATTTCCCGCTGATTTACGAAAAAAATACAACATCAACGTGGGTGACACCTATCATCTGGTTGATCTGGATGGCATTTTCGTGCTGACGCCCATGAAGCCGATGGTTCCTGAACTGGCTGCTGAGATCGAACGACTGCGGCGGGAGGCTGGATTCAGCACCGAAGAGCTGCTCCTGGCCTTGCGAGAAGAACGCGCTCGCTATGTGACCGAAGCATACGGCGACGCCGATGGGGAAAATGAGTGACAAAGTCAGGGTGTTCATCGATGCCGATGTGCTTTTTGCCGGTGCGGCATCTCCCAGCGAACACAGCGCCAGCCTGCTCATCCTCACACTGGCGGAAATCACCCTGATCGAAGCCATCACCTCGGAACAGGCCATTATCGAAGCGGAAAGAAACCTGAAAAGGAAGATGCCCCGCGCGACGCCGGTGTTTCATCACCTGGTCGCCCGTTCACTCACGGTGACGCCGGCGCCGACGCCAGAGGAAGTGAAAGCTCTCGCGGGGGCTGCCGATCACAAAGACCTGCCCATTCTGGTCGCCGCAATCAAGGCCCGGTGCGATTGGCTGGTCACATTCAACATTCGTCACTTCAAACCTGGTCATCCCGACATCACCGTTCTCCGCCCCGGAGATTTTATACGGCGCGTCCGGGAACAACTGGCTCACATGCAATGAACGTATCACTCGATACAGCCCGCGCCCTGGTCGCCAAAGACCTGGCCGCGGTGGAAAAGAAGATGCAGAAGGCCGTGGGCAACGCCTATGAGCCTCTAACCGAGGTCCTGCAGTTGCTTATCCGCAGCGGCGGCAAACGCGTGCGCCCCATGCTCACCCTGCTGGCCGGGCGTTTTTATCCGCCCGACGAGCCGCAAAAGCTCATCAGCCTGGCCGCAGCCATCGAAGCCCTGCACACCTCCACCCTGGTGCATGATGACGTCATCGATGGCGCGCTGCTGCGCCGGGGCAAATCCACCCTGAACGCCGTGTGGACCCCCAGCAGCACCATCATGGCCGGAGATTTCTTCTTCGCCCGGGCCGCGAGCCTGGTGGCCGAGACAGAGCACCCGCGCGTCATCAAACTCTTCGCCCGCACGTTGGATGTGATCGTGGATGGCGAGCTGCGGCAGGCTTTCAGCGCCCGCGACTGGTCGCAGCCCAAAGAAAGTTACTATGAGCGCATCTATGGCAAGACCGCGGCCCTCTTCGAGTTGGCCACCCGAGCGCCAGCCGCTTTGGGCGATGCGCCCGCCGCCCGCGAGGAAGCCTTGCGGCGTTTCGGTTATCACCTGGGCATGGCTTTCCAGATCGTGGACGACATTCTCGATTTCACGGCGGATGCGAAGACCCTGGGCAAGCCTGCGGGCTCCGATCTGCGCGCGGGCATCATCACGCTGCCCGTTTATTTCTACATCCAGCGACCGGAGCGCCGCCAGCAGATCGTGGACATGATCGAAAGCCATCCCACCGGCGATCCCATTGTGGATGAAGTGGTGACCATCATCCGCAATTCGGACGCCATCGAACAGGCCCATGACGAGGCCCGGGCCTTTGTAAATCGGGCGCTGGACGATCTGGCCAACCTCCCCGCCATCCCCGCCCGCGACGCCCTGGCCGACGTGGCCCGCTACGTTGTGGAACGCACCTTTTGATCTCCCCCAAAGATCGAGGTACAATCGACTTGATCAGCTACTGGAGGCAGCCCTATGGAAAAAGAATTAACCATCACCATCAGCGAAGACGTGTACCAGGGCCTATACAAACGCGTCGGCCCGCAACACATCAGCCAGTTCATTGAAGACGTGTTGCGCTCCTATGTCGTAGACGCTGACCTGGAGGCGGGATATCGTCAGATGGCCGAAGATGCAGCACAGGAAGCCGAGGCCCTCGACTGGGCCGAAGCCTTGATCGGGGATGTTGCCGATGAAACGTGGTGAGGTGTGGTGGGTGAATTTCGACCCCTCCGTAGGCGGTGAAATCCGCAAAGTGCGTCCCGCTGTCATCATAAGCAACGACACGGCTAACAAATATCTCAATCGTGTGCAGGTCGTGCCCATTACGTCGAACATTCAGCGGATTTATCCAGGTGAGGCGTTGGTAATGGTAGGTGAGAGGAAGGGCAAAGCCATGGCCAGCCAGTTGACCACAGCCAGCAAACAACGGTTGCTGCGCCGTATCGGGTCGCTTTCCGCTGAGGAAATGCGTCTTGTCGAGATTGCAATTCTCGTTCAATTGGGCATGACAATGTAAGCCTGTGGACACGGTTTCCAACGCTCCCACCTCCTCTCTCTCGCCCGACATCTCCATCCTCATCGTCTCATGGAATGTGCGGGACCTGCTGCTGGACTGTCTGGCCGCGCTGCCTCGGGCCGTGGGAGAGGCATTGCGCTACGAGGTCATCGTGGTGGACAACGCCAGCGGCGACGGGACGGTGGATGCGGTGCGGGAGGCGTTTCCCGCGGTGCGGATTATCGCCAACAGGGATAATCGCGGATTCACCGGCGGCAACAATCAGGCCCTGGCTGCGGCCCGCGGGCGCTATCTCTTCTTGCTGAATCCAGACACCGCGCCCCAACCGGACAGCATCGCTCGCCTCGCCCGTTATCTCGATTCCCATCCCGATGTGGGCATGGTCGGGCCGAGATTGTGGTATGGCGATGGCAGCCCCCAGCCCAGCCGTCGCCGTTTCCCCACCCTGGCCACCCTGTTCACCGAAAGCACCATCATCCAGCAGTATTTTCCGGGCCTGCGGCTGTTTCAGCGCTACATCATGGCTGATCAGCCCGATGATGAGCCGCAGGAGGTGGATTGGCTGGTGGGCGCCGCGCTCATGGCCCGCCGCGAAGTCTATGAACAGATCGGCGGTCTGGACGAGGGTTTTTTCATGTATTCCGAAGAGCTGGACTGGTGCAAGCGGGCCAAAGATGCGGGCTGGCGCATCGCCTACGAGCCCGCGGCCGAGATCATCCACTACGAGGGCAAATCCAGCGAGCAGGCCGTGGCCCGCCGCGACATTTTCTTCTTCAGCAGCCGGGTGCGCTACGCGCAAAAGCATTTCGGGCGGGCCTGGGCCGAACTGCTGCGCTGGTGGCTGCTGGCCACCTTCGGCTTCCAGTGGCTGCGCGAGGGAGCCAAATGGCTGGTGGGACACAAACGGGCGTTGCGGGCGCAACGCATGGCGGCGTATCAGCAGGTGCTGAAATCGCGACTGAGATAAAGCGCACAAGTGTGGTATAATCCCAGTGAGGACGCCAAAAACCTTTGGCTCACTGACCCGTAGCACGCACAATGAGCATTACTGATTACTTATCCTCTTTGACTCAGGTCACGGATCAAAAAGAAGAACATATCCTTGCTCAGGCCCTGGAGATTGGCTTACGCCAGATGTGGCGTGAAGAGATGTTGGCGCGCTACCTGCGTGGTGATATCTCTCGCGAGGAAGCAATCGAATTGGTGGGGATTGAGTGGGTGGGACTGGCTGACGAACAGGTCGATGCTGTATTGGAGGATATCCATTGGGCGCTGAAACAATAGCCGTTGCTGATGCCGGGCCTATCCTACACCTGAACGAAATTGATCTAATTGAATTATTGAACATCTGGAATCAACTATTGATTCCCAAGGCCGTTTGGGCGGAAACCGCAGGTGCGCAACGGATTCCTGCAACAATCCTGGCAACACTGAAAGGCCTGACAGTACGCCAGGTTACGCCTGAGAATCTTGAACAATTTATTCGTCAGTTTCATCTGGAGGCGCTTCATGCTGGGGAACGCGAATGTCTTTATTTATGCAAAAATGAGGACGTATCCTTGCTTCTAACTGATGATTTGGCTGTACGTCGAGCTGCGAAACGATTGGGGATACGGCCTGTGGGATCTCTGGGTGTCATTGTAAGAGGCTATCGCCTGGGCAAGCTCTCGCTTTTGGAAGCCAGAACCTATCTCAGAGCATTACAACACGCCAGCAGCCTGTTTGTAACCCCTGAGATCGTGGAAATCGCTATCCGACAGCTCGAATAAGCCCTATGCCTCCTACGTCTGCTATTCACCGCATCCTCCTCGTCACCGGCGAGTACCCGCCCATGCAGGGCGGCGTGGCCGATTACACGCGGGCATTGGCCCGGGCCCTGGCCGCGGCCGGGCAAGAGGTGGGCGTTTTGACTTCGTCAAAGGCCCGCCCCGCGCCCGACGACGCGGGCGTCGCGGTCTTCCCCCAGATCGAAAGCTGGGGATGGGGCCTGTGGGACGCGCTGGACGCCTTCACCGCGGACTGGCAGCCCGATGTGGTGCATATCCAATATCAAACTGCTGCCTTCGACATGCACTCGGCCATCAACCTGTGGGCCTGGCGGCCCTGGTCGCAGCGCCCGCGGGCCTTGACCGCGGTCACTTTTCACGATTTGCTGCCCGCCTATCTCTTCCCCAAGGCGCACTGGCTGGGCCTGCGCCAATGGATGACGCACACCCTGGCCCGCACGTTCGACATCGCCATCACCACCAATCCCGAAGATACGGCCCAACTGCGGCCCGTGCGCCCGGACGTGGTGGAAATCCCCATCGGCAGTAACATCCCCGATAACCCACCCGCCGACTTCGACAGAACGAAATGGCGGGCGCGCTGGGGCGTTCCCGCAGACGCGGCGCTGCTCTGCTATTTCGGCTTTCTCAACGCCAGCAAAGGGGGCGAGATGCTGGTGGATGTGCTGGAAGAGCTGGTTGACCGGGGTCAAAATGCGCATTTGCTGATGATCGGCGGGCGGGTGGGCGCGTCGGACCCGACGAATTACGCGTATCTGCAAAAAGTGGAGGCCCGCATCGCGGCCCGCGGGCTCAGCGAACGCGTGCATTGGACCGATCACATTCCGGGCCAGCAGGTCTCCGCCGCCTTCCACATCTCGGATGTCTGCCTGCTGCCCTACCAGGATGGCGCATCCTATCGCCGGGGCAGCTTTATGGCGGCGCTGGAGCATGGCATGGCCATCGTCACCACCCCGCCCGTCGTTCCTTATCCTGACCTCATCGATGGCGAAACCCTGCTCTTTGCCCCGCCCGACGATGTGCGGGCCATGACCGATGCGACGGCGCGAATTCTAACGGACGGAGCGCTGAAACGACGTTTGGGCGAGCACGCGCGGGTCCTCTCCCGCAAATTCGGGTGGGATGCGATTGCCGCGGCCTATCTGCGGGCGTATGACATGGCGCGGCCCTGAGGCGGCTTCCAAAAATAATCTCTCCTGGTAACTGCTAACGTACCCCGGTTAACTAACCACAAAGGGCACAAAGGCACTAAGAACACGAAGAAAAAATGTATAAATTTCCCTTTGTGCCTTTGTGTCTTAGTGTTCTTAGTGGTTTTCGGGTGACGACCTTAGTAGTTACCTCTCCTGCGTCATTTCGAGGGAGCGCAGCGACCGAGAAATCCCCCTGCAAACGAAGAGATTCCTCCTCCCTGCGGGCGTGGGAATGACGTGACAAGGGGTTTTCATGTTCTTTTGGATTTTGGGGTGTCCAATTTCGGTTGGAAGCGTTTGCCACGTCCGCCCGGCGATGAAGTCGCCGGGCTACAAAACAGCGCCGGATAAATCCGGCTAGCCCCGAAGGGGCGCTGGCGGCGGGCGCGAAGCGCCCCGGGCCTATAACCGGATTATGGCATGGTTCAGATCGTCCATCCGGCATCTTTACAATTTCAGGCGGTTTCCGCCTGGCCAAGTGCGACAAACGTGAAACGCTAATTGACTGACAAATCTCGTTGCGCCGCCTTATTCACCGAATGAATTCGGTTCCACGGGCGTTCCGCCGCACGTCCCCCTGCGGGGACGGTTTTTTCCTCATCAAAACAGCACCCGTAAGCGTCGGCGCAGGCCCACGAGCGGCCCATCTAATCAGGCTTCCTTATCTCCTCCCCCGCCCGTCTCGGAGCGGGGGAGGAATAGAAGGTGGGGGCCGCCCTTGGCCCTGATTTCAAATCGGTGGGTCAGTGAAAGTCGTGAAGTACTGAATTTGGTTCTCAACTCATTTTGGACACATCCCTGGTTTTTTTATCGACATCGCGCTTCGTGCTAGAATGAGCGGACATTCCCGCCCCCGGCATTCCCTGGTTTCCCGCCCATGATGATCGCCCTGCTGATTCTTTATCTGCTCATCCTCCTGCTCATCCGCCAGAAACGCCCGGCCCGGCTGCCCGACGCGCTCATGCCCGGCCTGTTCGCTCTGCTTGTGGCCGCGTTCTTCTGGCGATTGATCAGCGGCGATGTGTACATGCCCGCGGATGGCGGCGATCTGGGCAGCTTTCTTTATCCCACCTATCACTTCATCCAGCAAAGCCTGAAGGCGGGCGTGTGGCCGCTGTGGAATCCATACATTTACAGCGGCGTTCCCTTCGCGGCCGAGGTGCAATCGGGCGTCTTCTATCTGCCGCATCTGCTGCGCTTCCTGCTGGGCGGCGAGATCGCATACCGGGACATGGAATGGCTGGTGATGGGGCACATCTGGTGGGCGGGCGTGACCATGTACGCTCTGGCCCGGGGGCTGCGCTTCAATCGCTACGCGGCGACGTTGGCGGGCGTGGCCTTCATGTTCAGCGATCTCTTCATCATCCACTTTGGCAACCTCAATTTGATTGCCGTGGCCGCGTGGCTGCCCCTGGTCTTGTTGGGCGCACACCGCTATCTGGCGGGAGGAAGCCTGCGCTGGGCTCTGGCCGCCGGACTGGCCCTGGGCGTCGGCTCGCTGGCGGGGCATATTCAGATGACCCTTTACAGCTTGATGGCGTCGGGGCTGTGGGCCGGATTCTGGCTTCTGACCGATTACGCCCACTGGCGAAAAACATGGCTGCGGGCGCTGCTGGCTGTCGTCGTGCCGGCGGCCGCGGGCGTGGGCCTTATGGCTCCCATGCTGCTGCCGGGGCTGGAAATCAGCCATTTCACCGAACGCGCGTCCTGGAGCTACGCCCAAACCGTGGGCTATTCCCTCTCGCCCGCGCAGCTCATCGGCATGATCATCCCCGGCTTTTTCGGACGTTCGCCCGCCATGCACTGGGGCCTGTGGCCGCGGGTGGAGATGGGCTACATCGGCGTCTTCACCCTCATCCTGGCGCTGACAGGCGTTTTGCTGCGGCGAGACCGTCTCACCTGGACGTTGTCGGGCGTGGCTGTAACCGCCCTGCTCTTCAGTCTGGGCATTTACAGCGTGGTGCATGGCTGGTTCACCTGGGCGCTGCCGGGCCTGGATCAGCTTCGAGCGCCCGCCCGGTTCATCTTCGTCTTCGATCTCGCCATCGCCCTGCTGGCGGGCCGGGGGCTGCAAGCCATGATGGAGGCCCGGAGCCAGGAGGACGCTCGGCTTTTGCAAGGCGTCTGGCGCTTTTTGCGGACGCTGCTCATCATCACCCTGGCCATCGGCGTCCCCCTGGTCTACGCCACCCTGCTCCTCACGAAAAACGGCGATTTCGATCTGCACCTGCGCGCCAGCGTCATCACCATCGCGGTCATGCACTTTCTGATGCTGCTGGCCGCGGGCATGGCCCTGTTCTTCGCCCGCAAACAGCGGTGGATCAGCGGCAAGATCTTCGCACTGCTGACCATCCTGCTGGTTTTTCTGGATCTGGCCACTTTGGGAGCCTACAACGACATCTCTGAGAAAGACCCCACCGCCAACTTCACCCGACCCGCCATCCTGGGCTTCCTCCAGAGCGACGACGCGCTTTATCGCATCGACGCCCGCACCGACATCGACGCGCTCTGGCAGCCCGATGCGGCCTTGCTGCATAACCTGTATGACGTGTGGGGCGTGGCCAATCCCCTGAGCCTGGCCCATTATCAGCGATATTGGAATAGCATGGATAGTCGCAGCACCGACAAATACGCGCTGCTGAATGTCAAGTATTTGCTGGGCAAAAAGGATGTGGCGCTGGATTGGGATGTGTGGGAGCTGGCCTTCGATGGCGATCCCGAGCTGAACGTGTATCGCAACCGACGATTCCAGCCCCGGGCGCATGTGCTGGGCAAGGTGCGATTGGCGGCCGATGGCGACGCGGCCCTGGCCGCGCTGCATGATCCCGATTTTCGGCCGCTGACCGAGGCGATTCTGGAATCGGGCGAGGTTCTGGACGGGCCTGGAGGCGAGGCCCGCATCATCGGTTGGGGCGTCAATGACGTGACCATCGAGACCGATTCTGCGGCTGCGGGCGTGCTTTTGGTGGCCCAGGCGTGGTATCCGGGCTGGCGGGCGCGGGTGGATGGCGGCCCGTGGCGGCCGGTGCTGCGGGCCGATGGTGCGTTTCAGGCGGTGCGGCTGCCCGCGGGGCGTCATTTGGTCGAGATGCGGTTCCGTTCTCCCCGCCAGATCTGGGGAATGCTCATCGCCTTGCTCACATTGTTCGTTGCAGCCGGACTGCTGTTTTTTCTCAGAGACCGGTAGCCCCGCGTCCGCCCCGAAGGCGCATCGTCACCGCGCCCGCTGCACCACCTCGGGCCCGAGGATATCGGCCAGCATCTGCTCGCCCGCGGGGGTGAGATGCACGGGCGTATCGGTGAATTGGTCGGGCGGGATGCTGTCCCACAGGTCGAGGTAATCCCAACCGTTGGCCTGAGCCCGGGCCGCCAGCAGCGTTCGGTATTGATCGTAGGCCCAGCGGGGATAAAAGCTGTTGTAGCGAATGTCGCTGTTTTCGCCGTCGCTGATGAACATGGGCTCGTTGACGATGAGCACGGGGATGTCGCCCGCCCGGGCCACGCCCGCGGCCAGCACATCCATCGCCAGAAGTTCGTCATCAAGCCTGGTTGGCTTCGCCAAATTTTCCCAACTCAGGTCGTCGGGCAGGTCGGTCTTGCGCAAAGGAATTTCCGCAGGGATATCCTGATCGATGCCCGTAGCGGCCCAGGCCAGGCCCAAGGTTTGCAATCGCACCAGGTCGGCCAGATCGCGGCGCTGACCCACGATGCTGCGGGCGAAGAACGTCGGTTGGGGCAGGCGCTCATCATCGGGAGACATGGCGTATTGGTGCGCACGCCCGAGATTATGCGTCAGCAGGGGATGATCGAGTTGGCGGGAGCGGGCGAAAGAGGCCATCGTGACGGGCCAGAGCACCATGTCGGGCTGATAGCGCATGGCCTCATCCAGCAGCATCAAATCTTTGGTCAGCGACATGACCGGGTAGCCCAGATTGTAGAAAACCAGCCGCTTCCCGCCCTCGGTTCTGTACCCGCCCGCGTTCAATCGCCCGGCCAGGGTATCCTTGTTTTGCAAGAACCAGCCCCACGCGGCCGAATCGCCGATAACCAGCACCCGGAATTCGTCCGCGGCCTTGGGGCGCATCAGCGTGTGGCTGTGGAACATGGCGGGGACGTTGTAGAGGCTGAGGTTGTAGTCTTTGGCCGGGTCTTCGCCGTAGGGCAGGCGCAGGCGCCCGGGCCAGACCCGGTTGTAGAGCGAGAGTTTCCCCAACGCTTCCATCGGATACGCCCAGGCGAAGAGCAGATTCAGCGCGATGAAAATCACCGCTGTCTTGAGCAGGACGCGCCCCACCCACCGCCAGGTGGCGGATTGGAAGAAATCGGAGAGAGGGGAAGGGAGGCGCATGAGAATTGTCAATAGCTAATTGTCAGTGGGCAGCAATTTCAAATTTGGCCCGGAGACAAGCCCCCCTCCCGGCCTCCCCCCGCTTCGGCTAGCGCCTTGCAGGGGGAGGAGCCCATCGCTTTGCCAATTTGTGTAGCAGATGAGCATCTCCCTCCCCCGAACACGAGCGCAGCGAGTATCGGGGGAGGGAGATGCTCATCTGCTACACAAATTGGC
>JALWDV010000399.1 GCA_027036755.1 Anaerolineae bacterium | reverse complement strand
GAGGGGCGGGGTGGGGGCAAAAAGGAGGCCGGGAGGGGTGAAAGCGCCTCCTTTCCGCGTGCGGATTCTAAATTTGACATTGATGAATGATGTAATGTGACATTGTCAAGGTAGTTGCGATTTGCCGCAACTGCTGTGGACGGGGAGCATCCACAAAAAAAACGCCCCCGATGGAAACCGGGAGCGTCCTGTCTTTGGTGGCGACGGGTGGGCTTGAACCACCGACACAGCGATTATGAGCCGCTTGCTCTGCCTCCTGAGCTACGTCGCCATATCGAAGCCCCGGCGCGAACCGGGGCTTTATGGTAGCGGGGACAGGATTCGAACCTGCGACCTTCGGGTTATGAGCCCGACGAGCTACCTCTGCTCCACCCCGCAGTGGCAAGAATGAATTATAGCAGAAATGTTGGATTTGTCAAGTCTCGCTGCTATAAAAAACAGAATGATCACTGGTTGTTGAAGGATTGGCAAATCCCACGTTGGGCAAGTCTGCAACGGGCGTGATGCGTAATGCGTAATGCGTGAGGTCGTCACGCATTACGAATCACGCATTACGGGCCTGGCTTCCCGCGCCGTCCTGGCCGTGAGCCATTTTCATCGGTATTGGCGCGGGCGGGCCCGACGTTATTCCCGGCGCCAACGGGCGATGGTGACGCGCCAGGTGAGGAAGATGAACAGGATGAGCAGCAGACCCAGGAGCCAGGTCGTCCAGGAGACGCGCGGGCCTGCCTGCGCTGACTGGGGCCCGGGGCGGGATGACGTTTGTTTGACCGATGGGGCTTGAGGAGCCTCATTGGCTTTTTCTATTTCATCGGCGCTTGCAGCAGCCATCGAGACTGCGGGCTTTTTGTCATTCGCCCCTTTGGCGACCGCGTCCCGAGATTCGGCTACTCTCGGAGCAGCGGCGGGCTGTTCCACGGCCAGGCTCTGCACCTCTGGCGCTTCTTTGGCGCTCTTTTCCATCATGGCGGTGGGAGCGGGCATGATCGCCATCTCGTTCGGCGCAACTGATTGGAAGGGATGCGCGATGGAGAAGATGAAGAGGATGGCGATGAATGCGGTGGCTACGGGCGTCAACCGCGGCAGCCAGCGCTCCCACAACCCGGGCTGCTTCACGCCCCTGACGCGTCCGCCCGCGGCCAGCACCTGATTTTCCGAGAGAACGAAGGCCCGGGGCGCCACCAGCGCAGGCGCGCTCCGCAACAGCGCGACGGTGGCCTGCAGGGTTTCCAATCGCTGCTGCAAGGCGGGCTCGGTGGCTAACGCTTTTTCCACGCGTCGAAGCTCCGCTTCGCTGATCTGGCGATCGATGTAAGCGGAAAGCAGTTCGTCGGAAATAGTGAATGAATGTCTCATTGGCGGATGGCGGTGGCGTTCTCTCTATGGGGAAAACGATATTGTTCTGGTAAAAGTTCCTGATGCTCCTGCAATATGTCGCGCAGCCGCGCCCGGGCCCGGCTGAGGCGAGATTTGACCGTGCCCAGCGAGATGCCCAGGATGTGGGCTGTCTCTTCGTAAGAGAGTCCCTGGATGTCCACCAGCACGACCACCGCCCGCTGATGCTCGTTGAGCTGCTCGATGCTCTGTTGGATGACGTTGTTCAACTCCCGGCGTTCGACGTACTTCTCGGGCCCCTCGCCTTTGTCATGGAATCGGGGATTGTAATCGCCTTTTTCCAGCTCGTCATCCAGACTATTGGTTGGCTTTCGTTTGGACGCGCGCAGATAATCGTAGCAGGTGTTGGTGACAATGCGCAGCAACCAGGGCTTGAACGCCCCCCCATGAAAATTGCGCAGCGCCTTATACGCCTTGATAAAGGAATCCTGCGTGGCGTCGGCCGCTCGATCCGGATCGCCCAAAATACGGTAGGCGACATTGTACGCCAGGTTCTGATATCTCAGCACCAGTTGGTTGAATGCCGGAAGATCGCCATTTTGGGCGGCGGCGATGAGTTGTGCCTCATCCATAGGGCGGTGGACGTTTGTGCAATGCGGCCTTTCTGCCAGGAAGGGGCTTGACGAAAGGGCGAGAAGTCAGTATACTTGTTATTTGCAAAGCCGAAGTGGCGGAATAGGCAGACGCGACGGTCTCAAAAACCGTTGAGCATTGGCTCATGTGGGTTCGAGTCCCACCTTCGGCACCTAATGATGATCAAGATGATGTTCAGTCATTGTCCCACATTATAGCACATCCTGGTACAGGAGCCAGAGAGATGCTCAACTTCTGAAGTGAAACTTCGGATATCTGTGCACTTCTCGTCGGCTCCTTTCTTATCTCAATTCGTAACTGCTCAGGTAGCCTGATTCGATCTTGAAAACGCATTGCCACGAAGGCTCGAAGGAGCGAAGGCTCGAAGAAAATCCTTATTTCTCACCCTTCGCACCTTCGTTTCGTCGTGTCTTCGTGGTTTTTGGCCTTGCTACGTTGGTATTACCTCAATTTGCATCGGCCCTCGCCCTTTTCGTTGCCGATCCTCCTACTGCCAACTCTCTCGTACCTCATATATGAAAAAGACCAACATCTGGCTTATTGCCATTATTGGAGTCGTCTCGGGCTTTTTGATGGGCCTCTGGGCCGGCTCGCAGTTTTTGCCGCGCCTGCAAACGCCTCAACTCAGCGATCTTTCCGGGGAGCAGCAGGATGAATATGTGTCGCTGGTGGCGTTGGGCTATGATTCCACGGGTGATTTCGACGCGGCCGTGGGGCAACTCAATCAACTGAAGGCTCCCAACCTGGAGCTGCTGGTTTCGGGCGTGCTGGAACGCGCGGCCCGGCAAGGACAGTCGCCCCGGCAATTGGCGGCCCTGGCGAAACTGGCGCTGGAGTTGGGCGCGCCGGCCGCGGCCCTGACGCATTATCTGCCCACGCCCACGCCTTTGCCAACCCCCACGCCCACGCAGCTTCCTCCCACCGCCACCCAGCCTCCGGCCAGCTCCGCCGCGCCCGCGGCCACAGCCACGCCGCAGCAAGTGGCAGAGGCGCAGCCCACGGCCACTTCCACCGCTGCGCCCACGGCCACGGTCACCGCTACGCCCGAGCCGCAGCCCATGGTCGTGGCGGCCAGCGCCGTCAACGTCCGCGGCGGGCCGGGCACGGCCTATCCTGTGGTGGGGGCCATGGCCAATGGCGATAATTTCCGCATCGTGGCCAGGAACCAGGCGGGCGATTGGTGGCAGATCCAGCTTCCGAATGAAGTGCTGGGCTGGGTTTACAATGCCATTGTCAAGATCAAGGGCGATACGACGAATATCCCCGTAGCCGCCAATGTGCCAGCGCCGCCTCCCACGCCCACGCCCGCAGCCACGGCCACGCCCACCGCGCCGCCCAAGCCCGACGTTGATTTCGTGGTGGCGAATGTGCGTCTGTGGGGGCCGCAGGAGAATGGCGGCTATTTCGACGGCCCCTCTCTGCATTGCGGCGAAAAGCGTCAGCTTCGGGTCAAGGTGGTGGACGCCAACGGCCAGCCGCTCAATGGCGTCACCGTGCTGGGCATTTACAGCAATGTCGAGCAAGTCACCGGCTCGAAAGGCCCGGGCATGGCTGAATGGATCTTAGGCGACGGCGATGGTTTGCGCGTGGTTCGCGATGTGGACGGGCGTTCGGTGGTGAGTGAAACCGCCGAGGGCCTGGTCACCGATCCGGCCCGCATCTCGGATGAGGCGTTTATCGCCGCCGGTTATTGCACCGATGCAGCCAGTTGTCAGGCCCTGCGCAACGCCAACGCCTGCCACGGTCATTATTCCTGGGATGTCATCTTCCGGCGCACCTATTGATTTTCGATTATCTCCTTGGGGACGATTTTACGTCCCTGTTTTTATGAAGCTTCGTTCATTTTGGAGCTTTTGTAGATTTTGGGGTAAGCTTACCTCGCCTTTTCCCGGCTTCACGTTCCGGGACATCCTGGCCCAAAAGAAAGCACGCATTTCTTTTCGGCCAAAACTAAGGAGGTTAATACGTCACGTGATATCAAACTTAGTGAAACGCGCGACTCTCTTCGCCGGTTTGACAGAAGATGAGCGGGCGGTCATCGTCCAGCACATGCGCTTGCAGCATTTCGCCGCGCATGAGGTGATCTACGCTGAAGATGATCCCAGCACTGCCATCTATCTGATCGAACGCGGTGGCGTGCGTCTCAGTGTGGGGCCAATATCGTTGGCCACCCTGGGAGCGGGCGCCACATTTGGCGAATCGGGCGTCTTTTTGGGACGCCGTCGCGCTGTTTCCGCCGAAGCGACAAGCGACACAGATGCGTGGGCGCTTTCTGGCGACGATCTGGCGCAGATCGTGCAGGAGCATCCTGGCATCGGCGTCGCCTTCTCGCGTAATTTCCGCTCTCGCATCATTCAGGTGGAAAAGTATCTGATCAATCAGCGATTGCGCAGGGCCGAAATGCTGAGGGGGTTGACGGACGAAGAATTGCAGGCGCTGGCTGCTCATCTGGAGCTGGAGGACTTCATAGCAGGACAGGCCATCTACCGGGCCGGAGACGCCAATCGGGGCTTCTTCATCCTGGAAGATGGCGAGGCGGCGTTGCAACGCGATGGACAAACGCAGTCGCTCAAGCCGGGCGATGTCTTCGGCCTGACCGCGGCGCTTGCGGATGGCGCGTATGAGGAAACCGCCATCGCCCGGAGCGACGTCACCGCCTGGGAGCTGAGCAAACAGGCGATGGAGGAAATCATCGCGGATCATCCCGAGTTCCTGGCCCGTCTGGGAGCGGGCGTGCGCACCGCACTGCCCGCCAGTGAGGAGGCCCTGGCCGTCGAACGGCTGAGCGCGCTGCCGATGTTCAGCAATCTCGATGACGTCACATTGCAGGCCATCGCCAAACGGCTGGTGGTGCGGCATGTGGCCGCGGGCGATATCGTTTACAAGGAAGGCGATATTGGCGACGCCCTGTATCTTGTCGATAGGGGCCGCATCGAGATCGTGGGCAGCATCAGCCGCAAGGGACAGGTGTTGGCCCGGCTCAACGCAGGCGGTTTCTTTGGCGAGATGGCCCTGCTTACGGGCAAAGCTCGTTCCACGGGCGCTCGGGCCGCCGAAAACACCGTTCTGTGGGCCCTGTACCGCTCTGATTTCGAAGAGCTGGTCGCGGCTTATCCCGCCATTGGCAAAGCCCTCAGCGCAGTCCTTCAGGATCGTCTGGGTAAAGCCGGTCACGCTTTCATCGAAAAACACCTGCGTCTGGTCGCTCTCTTCAGCGGACTCAGCGTCGAACAATTGGAAGATGTCGCAGAGCGCCTGCTTCCCGCCCGCTACCGCGGCGGCGAGATCATCTACAAGGCGGGCTCTGCGGCGGAACGCATTCACATCATCGAGCGGGGCGTTGTCGAGCTGAGAGGTCCGGAAGGCGTTCTGACTCTGAAGGATGGCGATTTCTTTGGCGAGGACGCGATCCTGGCCAACGATTCGCATCTCGACACCGCTTTCGCCAAAACCGATGGCGAATTCTGGGAGCTCACCCGAGAGGAGCTGGAAGCGCTCATCCTCAAATACCCCATTGTGGGATTGAATATGAGCCGGGAGCTCAGTCGCAAGCTGCATAAGCTGGCTGAGCAAAAGGCGACGGGCGTCAGTCCTGCTCCCGCGCCTGTGCCGGTTTCCGCGGCCGCTCCCACCCGGGCGGTGGCGCCCATAGCTCCTGCGCCTGTCGCCCCGGCCCAGCCTGCTGCTTCCAAGCCGGGCGCGTTCGATTCTCTGGCGCTCTGGTTTGGCGGGCTATCCAAAGGGGCCAAATGGCGATTGGCGTTGATCATCCTGCTGTTGGTGTGGCTGTTGGGCGTCGCCATTCCGGCTATGGTCGTAAACGCGCTGCACAGCTCTGAGGCGCAGTCTGCCAGCGATGGCGGGGCGCCGCGAGTCGCAGTGGCGGCCGACGAAGATTCGGCTCCTGTGGCTATGGCGCTGGCCAGGCGAGAAGCAACGCACACGCCCATGCCCACCGCCACCTACACGCCGTTGCCCACCGATACGCCTATCCCCACCGATACGCCTACGGTGACGCCCACGCCGACGAATACGCCCACGCCCACGCCGACAGACACCCCCACGCCGACGCCCACCAATACGCCGTTGCCCACGCCCACGCCTCGGCCGGTGGTGCATGTGGCGGCGGCCGCGCCGGCAAAGCCCACGGCCACGCCCAAACCGGCCAAGCAGTACACGCTGCTTGAGGTGCGGCGTTTGAATCCGTGTGAAAATCGCGGCAAGCACAACATCTACGTCAAGGTGGTGGACGCCAATGGCAATGGCGTCAACGGCCTTTGGGTCGTCCAGGCTGTCGCCGATAATCTTGGCAATGTCTTGGCCAAAAAGCGCACCGAACACAAGGATTACTGGCTGATGAATCCTGAGGACGGCCGCGCCACCTTCGATATGTTCAAGCATGGCCGATATGTCATCTTTCTTTCCGAGGATGGCGTGCATCCCGCCAGCACCGACATCACCCAGGCGCTGGATTCCGCTTTCACCGATGAAGCCAGTTGCGCTGATGGCGGCGGCGGCAACACCTTGTTCCACAATTCCTTCTCTGTGATCTTCCGCAAGAACTGGTAGGTTCGGTTTCTTTGCGTCACATCAAAAGGCTCGCTGCGGCGGGCCTTTTTTTGTTCTCAGGTGCAGGAAATTGTCGCGCCTGACGCTTTAGCGCTATTTACGAAGCTGCGAGGCTTTGTGCTACAATTTCCTATGTCGTTTTTATCCCCCACAGGAGCCAGTTCTACGTGCATATTGCTATAATCGGACATCTGACACGCGATATCGCTGACGACGGCTACACCCTTGGCGGCGCGGTGAGCTATTCTGGCCTGACGGCGCGGCGTCTGGGCGCGGATGTAACGGTTCTGACTCGCGCTCATCCCGACGATGTCCGAATTCTGGAAGATGCGGGGATTCAGGTTTTCAATTTGCCCACCGATGTCTACACCACTTTTTTGAACGTCTATTACAAAGAGATTCGCACGCAGCAGATTTTGTCGGTGGCGGGCCCCATCATGGCGGCGGACGCGCCCGACGAGGTGTATGACGCCGATGTGCTGCTGTTGGCGCCTGTGGCGCAGGAGGTGGATCCCGTCATCGCTCAATACGCCCGGAACAAGCTGGCCGCCACGCCGCAGGGGTGGATGCGCGAGTGGGATGAGCGAGGACGGGTCTTCGCTATTCCCTGGTACAGCGCTGGGCGCATTTTGCCTTATCTCGATAGCATTATTTTCTCCGATCTCGATCTCATCGGCGATATGAGCATCCTGCCGACGATTATCGACACCGTGCCGCTGGTCGCCATCACCAAGGCCGCGAAGGGCTGCGTGCTTTATCATCGCGGGCAGCGCTGCCGGGTGCATACGCGTCCGGCCCGGGAGGTTGACGCCACCGGCGCGGGCGACACCTTCGCCGCGGCTTTCCTCGTCGAGATCATGAACGGCAAATCTCCTGTCGAGGCCGCTTATTTCGCCAATGTCACCGCTAGCCTCAGCATCGAAGGCGTGGGGCTCAGCGGCATTCCTTACCGCCATCAGGTCGAAACGTATCTCCAGGCTCATCCAGCACCATGACACGAATTTACGCCATTGCCAATCAAAAGGGCGGCGTCGGCAAAACGACGACCGCTGTCAATCTGGGCGCGTATCTGGCGGCAGCCGGGCAGCGCGTGCTCATCGTCGATATCGATCCCCAGGCCAACGCCACCAGCTCTTTGGGGCTGGGGGCCAGTCAGTTGCCGCGCTCGTTGTATGATGTTTTCAGTGGCGACGCGGACCTGGCGGATGTGATCACCCTCACCAGCCGCATGAGGCTGGATATCGCCCCTGGCGCGCACGCGTTGGCGGCGCTGGAGACTGAAGCGGTGGAGGCTATCAGAGACCCCTATCGACGCAGTTTTTTGCTGCGAGATGCGTTGACGCCGACGCTTCATCGCTATGATTACATTTTCATCGACAGCCCGCCCAGTTTGGGTTTGATTACCGTCAATGCCATGGCTGCGGCCCATGGGGTGCTCATCCCTGTGCAGAGCGAGTATCTGGCCATGGAAGGGCTGGGCCAGCTATTGGGCACGGTGGAGCAGGTGCGCAAGGCCCTCAACCCCGATTTGAGCATCGTGGGCCTGTTGCTGACCATGTACGACGCCCGGAACAAGCTCAGCCGTCAGGTGGAGGAGGAGTTGCGAGCGTATTTCAAGGATTTGGTGTTCACTACGGTGATCCCGCGTAATGTGCGTCTGGGAGAAGCGCCCAGTTATGGCGAACCTGTCAGCACTTATGCGCCCAATTCGTCCGGCGCCCGGGCGTATCAACAGTTGGCGGAAGAGCTTTTGATTCGAGACGGCGTTCTTGCGCCCGCCCCCGAAGGAGCAGCCTCATGACCCCCCGCAGAGGACTTGGCCGCGGTCTCAGCAGTTTGATCCCCACTGCCCCCCCGGCGGTGCAGGATGGCGAATCATCCGAGACCAGCGTCCATAAGCTACCATTGGAAGATATCAGCCCCAATCCCGGCCAGCCCCGCCAGACTTTCGAGCCGGAGGCCCTGGCCGAGCTGGCCGCGTCTATCAAAGAGCATGGGTTGATCCAGCCCATCATCGTCACCCGCGCGCCGGCGGATTCCCCCACGCCTTACACCATCATCGCGGGCGAGCGTCGATGGCGGGCCTCGAAGCTGGCGGGGCTGAAGGAAGCGCCTGTCATCATCAAAGACGCCACGCCCCAGGCCATGCTGGAGCTGGCCCTGGTGGAGAATGTGCAACGAGCGGATTTGAATCCGCTGGAGGAGGCGGTGGCATACGAGACGCTGATCAACGAGTTCGGGCTCACCCAGGCCCAGGTGGCGGAGAAGGTGGGCAAGAGCCGCGCCGCGGTGGCCAACACCGTCCGCCTGCTGCAGTTGCCCGACCAGGTGAAGCAGGCGGTGCTGGAGGGGCAGATCCGCGAGGGGCACGCCCGGGCCCTGTTGGGCCTTGCGGATGATCGGACGATGATCGAGGCGATGAAGCTGGTCATCGACCGGGGCCTCTCGGTGCGTCAGACCGAGGAGCTGGTGCGGCGGTTGAATTCGCCCGCGCCGCCGCCCAAGGAGGAAGATGATCTCAGCGCCAGCCCCGAGACCCGGGCCATCGAGGATCGCTTGCGGGAGTATCTGGGAGCCAAGGTGAATCTGTACCGCTCCCGCAAGGGCGGGCGCATTGTCATCCACTATTATTCGGAAGAAGAGCTCGCTGATCTTTATGAGAAGTTGATCGGCGACGAGCCGTTGTAGAACGCACTTGAAGTGCGTTTTCAGGTGCGCCCAGGCGCACCGCCAGCGCCCGATAATGAATGTTCACAAATTAAATCGGTCATAGGGGCGTTTGCCACGTCCGCTCGGCGATGAAGTCGCCGGGCTACAAAACAGCGCCGGATAAATCCGGCTAGCCCCGCGGGGGCGCTGTTTCTAGCCGGGGGACTTCATCCCCCGGCGTTGGCGGTGAACAAGAAGCGCCTCCGCCCATGACCGGATTATTTTGTCAATGTTCACGAATTGCGTTTTCAGGTGCGCCCAGGCGCACCGCCAGCGCCCGATTCATCGGGCGTTTTCTTTGTCATGCGAATTCTTGCTGTCGCCCCTACGGCATTTTACAACGACTATGGTTGTCATATCCGCATTCGGGGGCAACTGCGCAGCCTGCAGGCCCGGGGCCACGCCATCAGGCTGGTCACCTACCCCGCGGGCAGAGACGCGCCCGAATTGGCCATCACCCGAGCGCCCTTGCCCGGCCTGCGCCACATCCCCGTGGGCTCCTCCCGCCGCAAACTCCTCCTCGACGCCATTTTGGGCCCCACCGCCATGATTGCGGCCTGGCGCTTTCGTCCCCGGCTCATCCACGCCTACCTGCACGAAGGCGCGCTCATCGGCTGGCTGCTGGCCAAAACGCTACGCGTTCCCCTCAGCTTCGACTACCAGGGCTCTCTCACCGCTGAGATGCTCACGCACAACTTCCTGCAGCCCGACAGCATTTGGCGTCCTCCTCTTTCGCGGCTGGAACGCTGGCTGGACCGGCAGCCCCGCGCCCTTTTCCTTTCCACCCGTCATGCGTTGGATGAACTCAGCGCCCGCGGCCTCCCGGCCGAGCGCCTGCATCACCTCCCCGACGCGGTTGATCCCCACCTCTTTCGGCCCCGGCCGCGCGACGCCCGCCTGGCCCGCGAGCTGGGCCTGGCTCCCGACGGCCCTCCCACCGTGGTCTATCTGGGCCTCATGGCCCCATACCAGGGCGTCGATCTGCTCTTGCAGGCCATCGCCCACTTGCAGCGCCCGGTTCGATTTCTGATCATGGGCTTTCCCAACGTGGGGCGCTATCGCAAGATGGCGGCGGCTCTGGGCGTCGAGCGCCTGGTGCGATTCACCGGGCCCATCCGCTACGAGCAAGCCCCCCGCTATCTGGCCCTGGGCGATCTCGCCATCGCGCCCAAGCTGGCCACCACCGAAGGCAGCGGCAAACTCCTGCCCTACATGAGCATGGCCCTGCCCGTCATCGCCACCGACACGCCCGCGCATCGGCAATACCTGGGCGAGCTGGGCCTTTACGCCGCACCCGAGCCCGCGGCCCTGGCCCGGACCATTCAGGAAGCCGTCGGCCGTCTGCCCGCATTGCGCCCGGTGGGAGAACAGCTCAGAGCCATCGTGCTGGCCCGCTACACCTGGGATCACACAGCCGCGCAAATGGAAACGATCTTCAGAAACATGCTATAATGCCATCCGCGAAGATGCCGTGAATCCCTCGTCTCGAACAGCGCCTCGACCCTCGGCGCTACGTCACAGGCGGCTGCACGCAAAAAAATGTTACGTCATTCCGACGACCACAGGGAGGAGGAATCTCCCAGGTGCGACGCACTTACTGCAGGCTCAAGCGCGTCGCACTGTTCGGTCGCTGCGCTCCCTCGAGATGACGCAGGAGAGCCGTAATGCGTGATTCGTGATGCGTGACGACCTCACGGATTACGCATTACGCATCACGCCCGTTGCAGACTCGCCCGACGCAGGCTTTGCCAACCTTCAGCACCAGCGATCATTCTATTTTCAAAACAGAAACGCCATGCCCGCATCCATCGATCTGCTCGTTCACGTCACCCACGAAGCCGGCGTCAAAGTGGGCGGCATCGGCGCGGTGCTCAATGGCCTGCTGGGAGCCGACGCCTATGGAAAGGCGGTGGCGCGCACCATCGTGGTGGGGCCTTACAACGTGGATAATCCCGGCGAGATGGCCCGGCTTTTCGCTCCCGACAACCGCCTGCGCCTCCTCTACGCCCGCAACCGCGGCATCGCCCTGCCGCCCCGGCCCCTGGCCGACGCCTTCCGCAGCATCGAGGATGCGTTCGGCGTCGAGATTCTGTACGGGCTCAGACCCTTCGGCGGGGTCGAGCATGAGGTTCTTCTGATCAACGTCACCCGCATCAATCGGGATCGGGTGCGTGACTTCAAATACTCCCTGTGGGAGCAATTCGGGCTGGACGCGGCTCGCTATGAACACGACGAGGAATTTCGGCTATTCGTAAACCTGGCCGAGCCCGCCTACGCGGCCCTCTATCATCTGGCCCAGGATGCAGGCCTGCGCCGCATCATCCTGGCCCACGAATGGATGGGCGTGCCCCTGGCGCTGGCCGCGATGCAGCGGGACGCCGACCTGTGGCGCACCTTCTTCTACGCCCACGAAGTCGCCACGGCCCGCCTGCTGGTGGAAGCGCATCCGGGCCACGACACCCGTTTTTACAACGTCTTGCGGCTGGCCCTGCAACAGCATCAGAGCGTCTCCGATCTGTTCGGGCCGCAGGATGATTACTTCAAGCATGCGCTGCTGGAGCGGG
>JALWDV010000398.1 GCA_027036755.1 Anaerolineae bacterium | reverse complement strand
TTTGCAGTTAAATGGAAGTCATAAATTTATATTTTCTATATTCAGTTACGACTTTGGTGCGTATGAATGTACAGATTATTTATTTGTAATTAACCGCTACAGGTACAACTGAACCGTTTTATTTTTAAATACAACCAGTCCTTGTTTTCCGATATTCCAGCCCTCTCCGTTTCAGAATAAATGATTGAAGTGCCTAAAATAAAACCTGGCCGAGATTACCGAGATCCGAAGTCAACTGTATTCCAGCATTTTACTCGACACATTTGTTGTTTACATTGATTCCGGAAGAAATTTCAATATTTTTCCTGACAACAATGTCTTACACAAGATACAGATATGAAAACATGACAACCAAGAGCCTAACTGAGAAGTTAGAAACATCCAGAGCCAAGGTATCCGACTTAATAAAAGATTTAATCGAGAAGTTTGTGAAATCTGGATATGGCGATATTATGGTGTACGGACGTTTCGGTCTTCTACCGTTTCAGACCCGGGACCAAATCGGCATTGTCAAGGGTCATTTCGTTCTTACATCAATGCCGTGTCGGTCCCATCCAAAACCCGTATCGCCCGTGCTGTCTTCCAAACATACGTCCACATAGCAATGCTAACAATATGATTGGTTTGTATTTCACAAGTGTTACCGAATCGGCTCATCAGGTCCCGATCGCACGAAGAGAGTGGATACTAATGGATGGATACCTGTGTTTTTATTTGGGTCTGTGCTTATGCAATTATAGAGAAAATGTATTCATGTTAATTCCTCTATCTTTACAGTGTGTGGTAAGCCGTAAAGTTAGTTGACCGTGATGCTGCACTTAGCGACCCCGAGTAAACGCGGAAACCGTGCCAGACAGAAACCGGCGAACCAATTGTCACTGTTGAAAAACGCGAAAACGTGGTTCGTATTTAAAATTGGTATAAATAGCATAAAAGCATCATGTTTCTCCGTATTAAATGACAACATGCCGATTGATATAATGAAACCTTTACATTGTTTGCCAGGTACATCGACGCCACATTTAAAGTTGTCAGAGACCCTTTCACACATACATTTACCGTGCACGCCTTCGTAGACAACAGTTTCTGTGTAATACAGTTGTCCCAGGCTTTCGTCCTGATGTCGGGGAAGCGAAAAGCTGACTACTCATCAGTTATAGTGGCACTACTATCACTTA
>JALWDV010000397.1 GCA_027036755.1 Anaerolineae bacterium | reverse complement strand
GATAATCGACGTCGTCCAGCACGGCGTGGGCCAGCAGATAATCATCTTTGGGGTCTCTTGTGACGCGTGGGATGGGAGCGGTGATTTCGGGCGTTAGCTCGGCGACAGCGCCAATGATGCTGCGCAAACGGTGCATCTGCTCAGGCGTGATGCGCTCCCGCAGATACGGCTTTC
Source organism: Anaerolineae bacterium (assembly GCA_027036755.1). Classification (GTDB taxonomy): domain Bacteria; phylum Chloroflexota; class Anaerolineae; order J102; family J102; genus M2005. The sequence goes on along the minus strand of JALWDV010000397.1, from coordinate 3,569 downwards.
TCTGCACCACATTCTCCAATTCGTCCCACAGAGCTTTCGGCGTCACGGGCGTGTAATCCCCCAGTATTCCGGCTTCGACCACCCTGGCGATGGCGCTTTCCGTTTCGGGCTTCAGAAGATAGCTCAGGTAGATGTTGACATCGAGCAAGACGCGCATCTCACATCACCGTCCATCATGGCGCATCGAAGCGCACCTCGCCCCTTGCCACCAATCCGACGACAGCGTCCCGGGCGATGTCTGCGGCCAACGCATCCTGCTCTGCGGGCGTCAGATCCCGGTTCTGTTCACGCACTTCTTGCGCCAACGCCCGCAACCGGGCCAGCGCGTCCTCCCGTTTTTTCTGATCGCGCAGCGCCTGAAACGCCCGGAATTCCTGAAACGAGAGCATGACGGCGACGGGCTGGCCTCGACGTTGGATGATCACTTCATCGCCTTCGGTGGTCTTTTTGACCAATTCGCTGAAACGCGCCTTGGCCTGCGTGCTGGAAACGACTACCATTTCGACCTCCTGAATGACCTGATTTGAGGTCATTATAGCAGGCTGTTTTTCCCGCGTCAACCTGTTTCGCTGCGTTGCCAGCAATTCCAAATTTAGGCGCTGAGTGCATTGAGATCGAGAAAAAAGTCTCGATCTTCGTGACCAACCGCCGCCCGGCGATGAAGTCGCCGGGCTACAAAACAGCGCCGGATAAATCCGGCTAGCCCCGCAGGGGCGCTGCTTCTAGCCGGGGGACTTTATCCCCCGGCGGTGGCTATCCATTTTTGACACAGCCATCACCCTGTGCTAAACTCTGATGTTGCACCCTGATAGTTGAATACCCGACTGGATTCTCATCCAGAGGGGACGAGGGACCGGCCCGATGACTCCCCGGCAACCGTCCGCCCGATGTTCGAGCGGCACTGGTGCCAATTCCGGCAGGCAGCGAGATGCCTGGAAGATGAGAGCTAATGCTCAGTCTTGACCAGCGCGCCTCCGGGCGCGTTTTTTGTTGGCGTTTTCGCTGCCAAAGCACCGAGCGCAAAAAACTGCTCTACCGCCCGATACACCATCAAACCATCCTCTACGCTCCCCTCCATGCCCGTCGATCTCGTCATTTTCGATGTGGACGGCGTCCTCAAGGAAGTCGTCGATCCCTACATGCTCCTGCACCGCCATTTCGGCACGGTGGAGGAGGGAAAACGCCATTTTCGAGCTTTTCGCGAGGGCCACATCACCTACCACGAATTCGCTCAACTGGATGCGTGGTCGTGGCGAGGACAGCGCGTGGAGGAGATCAAGGCCATCTTGCGCCAGACGCCCTACATGCCCGGCGCATTCCAGGCGGTCGCGGGCCTGCAAGACCGGGACGTCCCCTTCGTCCTTCTCAGTTCCGGCTTCGATCTGAATGTCGAGGATGTGGCGAATGACCTGGGCGCGAAAGGCTGGTGCGCCAACATCTTGCATCGGGATGGCGGGCGCATTGCGGGCGGCATGACCGTGCGCGTGCCCTACGGCGGCAAAGGCCCCATCGTTCGGGAGATCATCCAGCGCTGGGGGGTCGATCCCGCCCGGGTGCTGGCTGTGGGCGATTCCGACACCGACATCCGCATGTTCGAGCAGACGGGCCACGCCCTGGCCGTCCGCCCCCGCTCCGAAGCCGTCAGCCAGGCCGCTGACGCCACCCTGCCCAATCTCACCGACTTCATCCTCTTTCTCAACAGCATCTAGATTTTCTCCAACCCCTCCTCATTGGCCATTAGCCATTGACAATTAGCAATTGACAATTTCTCATGTCTATCATCGTCACCGGCTCTATCGCCTGGGATTACCTGATGCGTTTTCCAGGTCGCTTCAAAGATCACATCCTTGCTGGCCAGGACAAGCTCTCGGTCAGCTTTCTGGTGGATGACAAAGAACGCCACCGCGGGGGCACGGCCCCCAACATCGCCTACAACCTGGCCCTGCTGGGCGAACGCCCGAAGATCGTGGGCGCGGCGGGCCTGGATTTCGCAGATTACCGCGATTGGCTGGAAAGCGTGGGCGTAGACACCTCCCACATCCGCGTTTACCCGGACGAGTTCACCGCCACCTTCAGCGTCATCACCGATCTGGATCACAATCAGATCGCCAGCTTTCACACCGGGGCCATGGCCCGGGCCCGGGAGCTGGATCTGCGGGAGATCGGCGCGGAGAACATCGACTGGGTGATCATCTCGCCCGACGACCCCGTGGCTATGGTCAATCACGCCGAAGCCTGCCGAGACATGGGCGTCAACTTCATCTACGATCCCAGCCAGCAGCTCGCCCGCATCTCTCGCGATGAATTTATGACCAGCGTGCAGGGGGCCAACGCGCTCACCGTCAACGACTATGAGCTGGAGATGGCCAAGAAGCTCTCGGGGCTGGATGAAGCGGGTCTGCTGGAGCTGGTGGAGGCCATCGTGGTCACCCGCGGGCCCGATGGCGCCAGCGTCATCACCCGGGAGGGCGAGATCACCGCGCCCGCGGCCCGTCCCACAGCCGTGCTGGAGCCCACGGGCGTGGGAGACGCCTTCCGCGCGGGCCTGCTGGTGGGCCTGAAAGAGGGCTACGATTGGGAAACCATCCTCAAGCTGGGTAACAGCACCGCGGTTTACGTCATCGAACAGATGGGCACCCAGAATCACGCCTACACCAGAGAGCAGTTTTTGGCTCGGGTGAGGGAGAATTATGGGGAATTGCCCGTGCTGGAGACATGTTGTCAAAAATCATGATGAGATATTTGGTATTCGATATTGACGCCAATATCCAATATCCACAATACCCAATATCCAACACCACCAATACCTAACATCTACAGGAGTTCTACATGACCGCCAAAAATTACGACATCAAAGACATCAATCTGGCCGACAAGGGCCGGTTGCGCATGGATTGGGCCGCGAAGGAAATGCCCGTCCTCAAGCTCATCGAAGAGCGCTTCATCAAAGAGCAGCCCCTGGCCGGGGTGCGCATCTCCGCCTGCCTGCACGTCACCTCCGAAACCGCCAATCTGATGAAGACCCTGAAGGCGGGCGGCGCGGATGTGGTGCTGACCGCCTCCAACCCCCTCTCCACCCAGGACGACATCGCCGCGGTGCTGGTGCGGGATTACGATATCCCCGTGTTCGCCATCAAGGGCGAGGACAACGACACCTACTACGCCCACCTGCGGGCCGCGCTGGATCATCGCCCCAACATCACCATGGACGACGGCATGGATCTGGTGGCCACCCTGCACCGCGAACGGCCCGAGCTGCTGGATGAGGTCATGGGCGGCACCGAGGAGACCACCACCGGAGTCATTCGCCTGAAGGCCATGGCCGCGCAGGGCGATCTCAAATACCCGGTCATTGCGGTCAACGACGCGCTGACCAAGCATCTCTTCGATAATCGCTACGGCACGGGCCAGAGCACCATGGACGGCGTCATCCGCGCCACCAACGTGCTCATCGCGGGCAAGACCGTGGTGGTTGCGGGCTATGGCTGGTGCAGCCGCGGCATCGCCATGCGGGCCCATGGCCTGGGCGCCAATGTCATCGTCACCGAGGTGGATCCCATGAAGGCCCT
>JALWDV010000396.1 GCA_027036755.1 Anaerolineae bacterium | reverse complement strand
TTCATCAGGTCTTCGCGGGTGTTGAAGCCTGTGTCGTTATTCACGCCCTCCAGGCCGAAGGAAAGATAGAGGGTGCGATAATCGAACGCGGGAGCAGGCTCTTCCAGGGTGGGATAAGAGGCTCGGGTGACGCCGACATAGCCATCGGCCACCGGCTTGCCCCCAATGCCAACGAAGGCGGCGTGAGTGTCTTCGGGCGCTTCCAAATCGCCGAAAGGCGCAATCTTCACCTCGTCGACGTAATACTGGTTGCCAGCGCCATCCCCGGCGCCGCTGAGATCAAAGGTCATCCCATTGAAAGCCGAGCCGGGAACGCCCATGACCGAAGGCGCAGGCGGCAACATTCCTGCGTATGAAGGATCGAACAGGCTGTCTTGCAGATACTTGGCGCCCAGGTTGCTGCTATAAAGGAAAGCGCCATGACCATCCGACGTCGTGGCGTCCCAGGCCGAAGCCATATCCTGCCCGGCGACGAAAAGACGCCCGCCGTTGAACATCCAGTCGGAAAGCGTCTGCATATCGATCTCGGTCAGCGGCGTCGAAACAGTGAAAGTGCCGTCAGACTGATAGAGATCGCCCGACCAATAGACGATTACATCATATTTGGCCAGCACCGAAGCCGGTGGCAGAGTCCGAGAATGGGCGAAATGGATATCCGCATTGTAGTAATCGAAGCTCCATCCCAGCTCGGTCAATGCGTCGGCATAGTAATGGGTATAGTCGGGATAGCCGAGGAGATCGCTGAAGTCGTTATCGATGAGCAGCACTTTGGCTCCGCCCATGGCGGCTTCCACGCGAATCCAGAAGGGAACATGCAACTGATGGGAGCCGTCAGAGAGATAAACGAAGCCGCCATAATCGCCCACCTCAGTGTCCGAGGCGTCGACTGTCACCACAAAACTCTGCGAGCCGCCAGCGGCGAAATCGAGACTGCCGGGATCAACGCTGACCGTCACGCCCGCGTCAGCAGTGGCGGTGATGGTGTAGGTGGCGTCGATGCCAGCCACCTCGGTGGCGGTCACGGTCATGCTGTACACGCCCGCGGGCTCGCTGCCGAAACTCAGCGAGGGTTTGTCGAAGGTGAGGCCAGGATCGCCGGCCTTGGTCAGATCGATGCGTCCAGCGCCCATATCCAACACGCTGGCGGGAGCGGTGTGATCGCCATCCAGCCACACCTCAGTCGTGGCCGTGCTCATCAATGCCGAACGAATCTGCGTGGGCGTCCAATCGGGGTGCATCTGCTTGAGCAGGGCGGCGGAGCCAGCCACATGCGGCGCGGCCATGCTGGTGCCGCTGGCGACGCCAAAGCCCATGTGACGATCCACGCCGCTGACGCCAGGAGCGTAGCCGGAAGAGAGGATGTTGACGCCAGGGGCGGTCACATCGGGTTCGAGGAAGCGGGCGAAGGCCGGGCCGCGACTGCTGAAGCCTGCAATCACATCGGGGATGTTGCCGATTTCCCGCGCGGTGTAATCGAATTGCAATTCCGCCCCGGGGTTATCCTGCCCAAACTTCACGATGTTCTCACCGTTGGTCTGACCGATGAAAGCGCCAGGGATCGTGAATTCATCATCCTCATGGCTGCCCGCAGCCATATTGATCAACCCGTCGCCCTTGTTGTTGTAAACGATGGCGGCGACAGCGCCCGCCTGCTGCGCATTCCAGATTTTATCGCTGAAATAGCAGCCGCCGCGACTGATCAACGCCACCTGGCCCGTCAGATCCCCGGTGATGGGCTCATCGTTGCACAGAGTGTTGGTGCCGCCCGCGGTGACAGTGGCGACGTCGGTGTAAGGATAGGGGCCGAATATCTCGCCCACGTTTAACGCCTTGCAGAAGAGGCAATCGCCAAAGGAGATGCCGGTCAACTCCGAGGGCACCGGCTCGGGACTGGTGACGTCGATGAATCCGGCGGCGATGGTGCCTGTGGTGGTGCTGGCGGCCACTTCCATGACTTTGGGAGACGCGTCAGAGATGGAGGCCATGCCCGGGCCGCTGTTGCCGGCCGAATGAGAGACGAACACGCCCGCATCCCAGGCCGCGTCACGGGCGATGGTGACGGAATCGGCCCAGGGCATCACGCCACTGTAACCGCCGAAGCTGTAGTTGATGACATCGGCGCCATCACGAACCGCGTCTTCATAGGCCATCACGATCTCGGCCGAGAAAGCGCTGCCAGAGTATTCGCTGTTGGTGGGATAGCCGATCTTGTAGCTGAGGATTTGCGCTTTGGGAGCCACGCCCGAGATGGTCTTCTCGAGTCCGGCAATCACGGCCTTGGTGTTGGCGTTGCCGGCAACCGTGCCAATGGTGTGCGTGCCGTGGCTGCTGCCGGCCGGGCCGGGCAATGCGCCATCATCGCCGGGCAGGGGCGGATCCCAGGGACGGAAGTAAGCGCGGGCGCCGATGACTTTCTCGGTGGTCACGCTGGCGTCGCCCACAGGATAGCCGTCCGGATAGGCGTAGCCGGTGGGATCGAAGAAGGGGTTGGGAGCGTACACGCCGGTGTCGATGCTGGCGACGATAACGCCTTCGCCCGCGGCGTCCACGCCGCCCAATTCATCCCACATCGCGGGAGCGCCGATGAGGGGGAGGCTGGCGTACATCTGCGGTTTGTGCTCATAATCGCGGAACACCCGCCTGACCTCGGGCATCTTGGCGATAGCCATAATGTTCTCAGCCGAGGCTTCGGGAACTTCCACCACTACGCCGTTGAACACCACCTGATACGCCAATGGCCTGCTGACTCCAGTGGAATCAACGACATTCGCGAGATGAGCCCCTGGCACAGTCGTCGCCAAAGAGGATAGAAAAGCCGCCTGCTCAGCCTGCAGGCTCTGAATGTAATTTTGAGCGCTGACAGACTGCACATTCACCTTGCCGTCCACGAACAAATCGGCCGAAGCGGCCTTCACCGAGGACGTCGAAGCCCATTCAGATAAAGAAGGCGATTTGAGCTGCACGATCAAGCGATGAGAAAAGCTCGGCGTCCCCGAATCACCGTCAGTGACGCCAACCTCCGCCGACGCTGTCGTCATCAACGCCAGCATGAGCAAGAGGACGATGGTGAGGAGTAAAACAAACTTCCGTTTTGACATAAGGTTCCTCCGCTTAAGAGAAGAGAAGATAGGGAAAAGTATGAGCATGGTTGCGTGGCGTTTTCATCTCTACTTCTGCAATAGGCGTCACCTCCTTTGTTATCAAATTATGTTTTAAGCATCAATGGCGAGCTGATAAGGAAGCTTCGAGCATATCCTCAACGGAAACCCGATTCATTTTATCGCCGAAAATTCATTGGCGCGGCTTTATTCCAGCGATATCAAAAAGGATCGGTCCGTTAGCCCCCGTTACAGCGTCATGGATGACAACTGCCATGTGCATCACATCTGTGTGAAGCACATACAATGTCCGAAATGCAACATTCGCTGCCTTTTTTTTCAGGAAAGCCAACATTCATGGGCGAGATGATTTTCACGGTGCAGAAAATCGCATAGAAATCATATTGAATTCAGTTTACATGATTCGATCCCACCTGTCAAACACATCAAAAAGGGGGGCAAGCAATTTCCGAGTTGGTTCGGAGATAAGCCCCCTCCCGGCCTCCCCCCGCTTCGGCTGACGCCTTGCAGGGGGAGGAGCCCATCGCTTTGCCAATTTCAGTAATTCACGATTTTAGAGAAGGATCAGCTAATGGTACAGCCATGGTCGCTTCGTAAAGTCGCTCGATAAACCGCCGAAGCAAGGAAATGAACA
>JALWDV010000395.1 GCA_027036755.1 Anaerolineae bacterium | reverse complement strand
CTCCCCAAATCCCAAATCCCCAATCCGAAATCCCAAATCCCAAATCCCAACTCCCCCCTCACCTTCATCGCCGCCCCCGACGTGAGCGCCGAGGCCCGCATCGCCCTGCGCTGGCTCAAAGAGCGCATCGTCATCGATGGCAAATCGCCCGCGCAGGTGGCGCTGCTGGCCCGAGACATCGCCCCCTACCGGGACGCCATCGCCCAGACCGCGCGCGAATTCGGGATGCCCGTGCAAATTTCTGGTGGATTTTCCGTGCGCAGCAATCCGGCCGTGGACGCGCTCATCTCCCTGCTGAACCTGCTCACGCCCGAACCCGCGGCCCATGCGCCCGACCTGCGTTTTCCCTTCCGGCCCACGGTCGGCGCCTGGCGCTCGCCCTATTTCGATTGGCGCTGGCCCGAGGCGGGCGTCGTCATCACGCAGCAGGATGCGGACGCGCTGGACAGGCTGGGGCGCTGGGCCCGGATCACCTCGGGCGTCGAGCAGTGGCGGGACGCGTTCGCCCGCCAGGTGCGTCGATTCAAACTGGATGAAGTCGTGTTGATGGCGGAGGACGAGCCCGCGGCCACGCCGCCGGGCCTGGCCGATAACCAGGCCCTGCAACGCAAATGGGAGCTGTTCCAGGCCGCGCTGACGCCTCCGCACGAAAAACGCCCCCTGGCCGAACTCGTGAGTTGGCTGGAAGACCTCATCGGCGACGAGCCGCCCCGGGAGGGGGAGGAGACGACGCCCGGGGAGCCGCCCGCGGCCTTTTCTCTGAACATGGCGGCCCGCATCCGCCACACCGACGATCCGCGCTTGCGAGAGCGAGACATCGCGGCCCTGGTGGCCTTGAAGGAGACCTTGCGGGGCATGGTGTGGGCGGCCCAGGCTTTGAAGCTGCCCCCCGTCACATTCCACGAATTCCTGACCGACCTGGCGGGCGCGCTGGAGGCGGCCCGATACGAGCCCGGCGCCGCGGCCGGCCAGGAGGTCATCTGGGCGATGAACGCGGCCGAGGCTGCGGGCCTGCGCTTCGAGGCCGTGGCCTTGCTGGGACTGGCCGAGGGCTCCTTCCCCGCGGTGGTGCGGGAGGACGCCTTCTTGCGGGGCGATGATCGGACGCAGATGCGGCGCTCGGGCCTGGTCATCGATCCGTCGCCTCGCAGCGAAGAGCCAGCGCTTTTCTATCTGGCCACGAGTCGCACCCAGGGCCCGATGCTGCTCACCCGTCCCCGGCTGGCCCAGGGCGGCGCCGAATGGCAGGAATCGCCCTATTGGCGCACGCTGGTGGAGGCCGCGGGCGTGAAGCCCCTGGAGAAGAGGCGCGAGACCCTGCTGGACGATGCGCCCGTGGCCTCGCACCCCGAGCTGATGCTGGCCCTGGCCGCTTATCCTCACAACCCCTTCCGCCAGCAGATGACGGCCGCGGCCGGTCCGCGGCTCGACCGTTGGGAGCACGGACGTCGCCTGGCCCAGGGGCGTTTCGCCCATCGCCGGGACGCCTACGACGGCCATCTCTCCCACCTGGATGCTGTTTTCGCCCGTCGTTTCGGGCCCGATCATGTGTGGTCGGCCGGGCGGCTGGAAGCCTATCGCGATTGCCCCTATCGTTTCTTCGCCAGCCACGTGCTGCATCTCGAAGAGCGGCCCGAGCCCGCGCTGGGCCTGGATAATCAGCAGCTTGGGCTCATCTATCACCGGGCCCTGGAGCTGACCTTCCGCAAGGGCGCGGCCCAGGCCGACGATGCGGACGCGCTCATCGCCATCTGGGATGACCTGGCCGACGAGCTGCTGGACGCCGCGCCCGAGACCTACGGTTTTCGGCCCACGGCCTGGTGGCCCCAGACTCGGGAGCAGATCAAGGAGACCATGCGCCGCACGCTGGCCGCGCTGGCCGCCGAAAATCAGGGCTGGCGGCCCCGGGCCTTCGAGGCCGCGTTCGGCATCGAGGGCAGGCCCGGGCTGGAGGTCGCGCATGATGTGCGCGCGGGCGATGCGCTGCGCCTGCGCGGGGTCATCGACCGGGTGGATGGCGACGGGCGGGGCAATATGCGCGTCATCGATTACAAGCGCGGCGGCGTGAGCGGCTACAACGATCGTTCGCTGGCGGAGGGCGAACATCTGCAACTGCCCATCTACGCTCTGGCCGCGGCCCGGGCCCTTGAGCACGGTCATCCGGTGGATGGCTTCTATTGGAGCGTGACCAAAGCCGAGGCCAGCAGGCTGCGGTTGAGCAAATTCGGCGTGGAGGAAGCGACATCGACGGCGCTGGCCCACGCCTGGGATGCGGTGGAAGGCGCTCGGGCCGGGCGCTTCGCTCCTCAAACGCCCAAAAACGGCTGTCCCGACTTCTGTCCTGCTGCCGCGTTCTGCTGGCATTATCGACCCCGATGAGCCGCGCCCCGACAGGCCGCGGCCGCACCACTTTTTTTCAGGAGGCGCCTCATGTCTGCACGAAAAAACGACCTTTGCGACCAGATTTATCAACTGAAGATCACCCTGCGGGGCAGCAAACCGCCCATTTGGCGGCGGGTGCTGGTTCCGGGCCAGGCCACGCTCTACCAATTGCACTGGATTATCCAGATGGCGATGGGGTGGACCAACAGCCACCTGCATCAGTTCATCATCGGCGGGGAGTATTACAGAGAGCCTTCCCCCTTCGACTTCGAGCCGGTGATGGAAGAGCGGAAGTTCAAGCTCTGTGAGCTCATCCCCTTCGAGAAGGCCCGGTTCATCTACGAATACGACTTCGGCGACAGTTGGGAGCATGTGATTCTGGTGGAGAAAATCATTCCGCCCGAGCCCGACGTGCGTTATCCTCGCTGCATCAAGGGCAAGCGGGCCTGCCCGCCCGAGGATGTGGGCGGCATCTGGGGCTACGAAGAGATGCTGGCCGCGCTCAAAGACCCCTCTCACCCGGATCACGAGATGTACGTGGAATGGGTCGGCGAAGATTTCGATCCCGAGGAGTTCGACCTGGAATGGGTGAATGATGATCTGTGGGAGTTAAGATTTGGTAGAATTCAGCGCTGGAGGATGATGTTCCCCTTTTGAAATGCACCCAATTGCTGGAGTCTGTTTGATCCCATTCAAACATTGTGGTAGACTGCAACGGGGGCAATATCCACAATATCCAGTATCCAATATCCAGTATCCTGCAGCCAATTTGTCAAGCTCCAAAACGTCTATTTTCAACCATGCCCGATATTCCAATTTCTCTCATCATCGGTTGATATGGAGGGAAAAATGAGTTGGACGACCTGGCGACCATTCACGAAGGCTTTCTACAGTGTGATGCTGTTTTGGTCAGTTGCCCAAATTTTGTGTCTATCTGGTGATAATTACACGAGAACGGGCCTGTACGCGTTTCTCTTTGTTGCTCTGACATTGGTCAACAGCATTGAGATGCCTGCGCCATCGCCGAGAACGTGGCGTTTAGGCGTTCCGGCTCTCGGGCAGCTCATTTTGTGGATCATTCTGATATTCGGAATTTTGATCGGCACAAAAGGGTTTCAGAAATTTGATCTGGATTGGAGGATTTGGCTGCTTTTGTTCATCATATTGAGTTGGGCTTGCCGAGATGGCATTTTGGGATTGTTTCGGAGAGACGGGCGTGTGACGACTTGAATTTGATGACGTTTGACGTAACTGCTAACGTATGCCAGTTGGTTGTCTTTTTTCGTAACTACCAAGGTAGGCCTGCTGAGCCAACGTTCAAGACAGCGTTCGTCAGTTTTGCAGCCTTGGCCGCTGGACCTGGCCCCCACCC
>JALWDV010000394.1:3574-3757 GCA_027036755.1 Anaerolineae bacterium | reverse complement strand
GGACTGTTCCGTAAATAGGCTCTCCCACGTCATTTCGAGGGAGCGCAGCGACCGAGAAATCCCCATGCTAACGAGGAGATTTCTCCTCCCTGGGGTCGTCGAAATGACGTAACAAGGGAGTTTCATCGGTACCGGTGCAGGGACGCCTGCCGTTGGACTGTTCCGTAAATAGGCTCTCCCACG
>JALWDV010000394.1:0-3564 GCA_027036755.1 Anaerolineae bacterium | reverse complement strand
GAAAAACACGGATAATTCAAAAAATCTGTGACCGAAGGCCGTGTCAATCCGTGTCCTCGTCTTTCATCGGTATCGGCGCGGGCTTGCCCGTCATCGGACTGTTCTGTAAATAGAACGCAGATGACGCAGAAAAAGCCGATCTACGCAGATAAAAACAGATAAAATCAAGATAATTTGCGACATGGTTCATTCTCATTCAAACCCATCTTTACAATTTCTCCGTCAAACGTCATACGTCAAACGTCAAAAAGAGCCTGTTTCGCCACGTTTTGACGTTTGACGCTTTACGTTTGACGTGCTTTGCCAGGCGTCGACCACGTGAAATTGTAAAGATGCAGGAAGGACGATCTGAACCATGCCGGAAAAAGATGTAACTACTAACGTAGCAAGGCCAAAAAGCCACGAAGACACGACGACACGAAGGCGCGAAGGGTGAGAAACAAGGATTTTTTTTCGTGTCTTCATTCCTTCGAGCCTTCGTGGCAAGACGTTTTCCAGGCCGAATCGGGCTACCTGAGCAGTTACGCAAAGAAGCAAAGTAACTGCTAACGTACCCCGGTTAATAAACCACAAAGGGCACAAAGGCACTAAGAACACGAAGAAAAAATGTATAAATTCCCCTTTGTGCCTTTGTGTCTTAGTGTTCTTGGTGGTTTTCGGGTGGCGACCTTAGTAGTTACGAAGCAAAAATTCTTGCAAGCTCGCTTTATGCGTCATCTTCGCAGCAACAGGGCTCCCGCCGCACCTTCACCTTGTGAAACTGCCCGTAGAAATGCAGGCTGGCCAGGAACAGCGCGCCTCCCATGCCCGAGTAAATCAACGCCAGAATCCGCCGATCCAGAGGCGAGTGACGCAGCGTAACGCCCAGTGCGATCATGAACACGATGAGGACATAGCCTTTGGGGGAATTGAATGCCAGGATTCCCACTGGATCGGGCAGGCCGCACAATCGCCTGATGTTTTTCGCCACGGTTTTCGTGAACATGAAGCGGTAAAAGGTGATTGCAATGGCCGCGCCCGCGAGGGCAATGCCCAGAGTCCAGGCCGCATCCATGGCCGAAAGCCATATCCAGGCCCGCCACATCAACATGACGCCCACGCCGGTCCACATGATTCCGGCCAGGGCAAACAACCAATGTCTGGCAACGAATGGCTTGATCTTTTCCATGGCGATTATTTTAGCCAACAACCCGCCGCAAGGCAAGGAAAAACGCCTGACATGACGAGATACATCGTTTCTTTGAGAAGATCTGGCGTCAATCGGGTATAATGAAATCGGCCTTGATCAATGATTGATGTGTGATGATCAAAGTGAAAACTACGCTGATTTGGCCTTTGAGCATTGTTCAGCAATCTTCGATCTTTGTAACGACAAACCCATTTTCATGTGATGTCGATTCTTTTCGTCCCCCGAGAGGAGTTTAGCGATAATGTCGCAGAAATACAACGCCACCGTCGTCCAGAAAATCCTCGTTCGTCCCAATCTGATGATCCTGCGGGTTGCGACCGATGAACCCCGAGCGTCGTTTGCGGCGGGACAGTACACAACGTTGGGGCTATACGGCTACGAGCCTCGCTCCGAAAACTCCGAGGCCGAGGCCATCCCCAGCAAGCCGGATAAACTTATTCAGCGAGCTTATTCCATCGCCTCGGCCCGGCACGAAACCCAACAGTTCGAATTTTACATCTCGCAGGTGAAGACGGGCCAGCTCACGCCCCGGCTCTTTCACCTGGAGGTGGGCGATCGTCTTTTCGTGGGCCGGCGCATCGTCGGAGCGTTCAATCTTTCGGATGCGCCCAAGGATAAGGACGTGGTTATGATCGCCACGGGCACGGGCATCACCCCTTACATCAGCTTCCTGCGCTCCCACATCATGGAACGCCCCGAGAGCAAGATGGTGGTGGTGCAGGCCGCCGCTCACCAGGGTGACCTGGGTTATTTCAGCGAGCTTTCCTTCCTGAACAACGCATTTCCCAACTTCCACTACATTCCCACGCTCACCGATGCGGATGAACTCTGGCCCGGGTATCGCATGTGGATCGAGGAGATGCTGGAGTCGGGCGTATTGGGTAAGGAGGCCGGGGTCGAATGCAACCCGGCCGAGACGCATTTTTACCTTTGCGGCAACCCCATCATGGTGGAAAACGTCTCCAAATGGCTCATCGAACACGGCTACCAGAAAAAGACTCGCAAGACCGCAGGCACGCTGTTCGTCGAAGAATTCTGACCCAGTCGGTAACTGCTAACGCTCCATTATCTGTGCAGTCTGTGCTCGTCCGTGTTTTGCTTTTCGGGCAGGTTTCACGCGTTGCGGTTCGCCGATGCGGATGAAAATCCCTTGTTACGTCATTCCGACGACCGCTGGGGGGGGGATCTTTCCAGGTGCGACGCACTTGAGCCTGAGGTAAGTGCGTCGCACCTTTCGGTTGCTGCGCTCCCTCGAAAAGACATTCGTAATGCGTGATTCGTGATGCGTGATGACCTCACGCATTACGCATTATGCCCGTTGCAGACTCGCCCGATGATCATCCTTCCTTGCCCTCTTCCGATGCGGGCGGATTGTTCTCATCGTAAATCCAGGGTTCGGCCGGGCGAAGATGGCCGGTGAGGATGTTGTTTCGCACCTGATTGATCTCCTCCTGCATCTTCTGCGGCACTTTATCATCGAATTGATGATATGGAGCCAGATCGACGCCGAGATTTTCGAGCGTCCCCACATAATTCTCGCCGCCTTCGAAGCTGCCCGCGGCGTAGGATACGATGTTATCGAAGACAGCCTTGTCGGTGCGCTTCATCACCGATGTGAGAGTCACGTTGCCATATTCGGGGAAGGCCACATACCAATCCACCGTAGCGCCGATGAACAGCTTGCCCTCTTCCTGTGCAGCCCGGGCGCTGCCTTTGGCCGCATCCTGAGCCACGGCGAAGATAACGTCACAGCCCCGGTCGAAGAAATCGCCAGCCACATGACGGCCCGCCTCCTCGGTGGCGTTCTCGTTGAGCAAGACGCCTTTCTTCTCGTACACGTCCCAGCCCAGAATTTTCAGATCAACGCCATTCTGACGACGATAGTAGTCCGCGCCATTATAGAAGCCGGTCATGTAATCGGTCACATTTTCCGTGTCTTTCGAGCCATAGACGCACACCACGCCCGTCTGGCTCATGCCCCCGGCAAGATACCCCGCCATATAGCTGGGCGGGATGACGTCGAACGCGATGCCGCGCACATTCGGAGCGTTCGCCTCGGAATCCACGATCACATACGCTGCATCGGGATGCGCTTTGGCTGCATCGGCGACGGCCTGAGACATCTCTTTGCCCACAACGATGGTCAGGTCCGTCCCATCGGTGGCGAATTCATCCAGCAGCCTGGCGTAGTCGGTCTCAGACGAGCTTTCCTTATAGCTGGCCTCGATGGTGAAGAGATTTTCCGCCTCCTGAATGCCCTTCCAGGCCAGGGCGCTGTAAAATTTCTCTTTCACGCCGCCAATGGCCGTGACCAACCCCACGGTGATGGGATTCAATTGCGCTTCGGGGATGGGGGTGGGCGTGGGGGCGGGAGC
>JALWDV010000393.1 GCA_027036755.1 Anaerolineae bacterium | reverse complement strand
GGCGGGCGGGGCTGAAAGCAGCGGGGTGGGGCAAAAATGGCAGGTTTCGTCATCCGCCCGGCAGGAATGCCAGCTCGGGCCGGAAGCAAGGCAAAGCGTTCGGGCCTGGCCGCGTTGAGCAAAGGCTTGGCTCGGCAAGGAAAGTTGTAGCGGGCGTGGCCCGCAGGTCGATGGGCTGGCTCATCCGGCTTGGGAGCGGGCCTCGATGGAGGCTCGCGGGCCTGGCGGGCTCCGTTCCACCGCCAAAAGGAAGCAGGCCGGTTCCGTCGACCGGCAAAAAATGAAAGCGTTGGCCCGGCGGGCGATGGCGCATCCGCCGGCAGCGTGGTAGAATGCCGCGGAGGCCCAGGCCCGGCGTCGGCCCGTTGGCAGCGGGTTGTCAGCGCCGGGCGGGCATCGTGCTGGCCCCACCGTCGTTTTTCCATCCCCAGCAAGCTAACACCGGCGTGCAGGTGGACGGGCTCCCGCCCGCGATTTTAGCCCGCGATTTCGAATATGGCGGCGGCTCCGGCCTCGGGCGGAGGCAGGCTTCGCCCCCCTCCTTTGCTTCCTCCCCCACTCCGGGACGGGCGGGGGAGGGAATATGGAAGGGAATTTGTATGCGCCGCCCGCCCCTGACGCCTGTCGTTAGCGTTCGAATAGACAAAGCCACCTTTTATAGGCGTCATTGTGGCGCAAGGAGGTTCTATGATGGATATGAAACGAATAGTAAAGCTCATGACCGGTTTGTTAGGAGTGCTAGCCCTGGCAGGGCTGGTGGTAGCTCTGGTAATAACACTTCAGGGGATACGGGGAGAACCACAGGTAGCATCCCCTATGTTTCAATCACCGATCCAGACGCCGACGCAACATCCCACGCCGCCGCAGAATACACCCACAGTTACCAGGACAAAAACCCCTTATGCGACACCAACCTCTTCATCTCCCATGACACCCGTCTCGCCAGAGGTTGCCACTGTTATTGCAAAATTGACAGAAGCGGCTCGTACGGCTCTTACCCCGCACCCCCCGTTACCAACACCTCGACCAGTAGACACTTGCTCTGGTTTTTGGCAGCAAGCTTGGTATAAAATCCCTGAACCTCAAAATGCGGTTTATGTTGTCGAACAGGAACTCCCAAATTTGCTTGCCGATCCTCACGAAAGGCCGTTTGTAGAGGGTCAGATTAGGCTAGGTTCTCCCGTTGTA
>JALWDV010000392.1 GCA_027036755.1 Anaerolineae bacterium | reverse complement strand
GCCCCGCAGGGGCGCTGTTTCTAGCCGGGGGACTTCATCCCCCGGCGTTGGCGGCGGGCGCGAAGCGCCCCGTTAATGAATGGATTATTTTAACTTTCCAACTCATTTGGGACGCACCCAAACAAAATCCACATTTGCCCGATAAGCAGCGTTTTGTCGATACGCTAACAGCGAAACTTCGGGCCCAACTACGTCTCAAAATCGATTGATCATCATGCCCATCCGTTTTCTCACCGCGGGCGAAAGCCACGGCCCGCAACTCACCGCCATCCTCGAAGGCATGCCCGCGGGCGCGCCCATCGACGCCCATCTCATCCGTCAGGACCTGGCCCGCCGCCAAAAGGCTTACGGCGCGGGCGGCCGCATGGCCATCGAAAAAGACGCGGCCCGCATCACGTCGGGCGTGATGGCCGGAAAGACCACGGGCGCGCCCATCACGCTCCACATCATCAACAAGGATTGGAAAAACTGGCGGGATCGGGATATTCCG
This sequence comes from Anaerolineae bacterium, assembly GCA_027036755.1. Taxonomy (GTDB): domain Bacteria; phylum Chloroflexota; class Anaerolineae; order J102; family J102; genus M2005. Next base: position 3,285 of record JALWDV010000392.1, on the reverse strand, counting down.
CCCATGACCACGCCCCGGCCCGGCCACGCGGATCTCACCGCCGCGGTGAAATACGGCTATCGGGAGCTGCGTCTGGCCCTGGAGCGGGCCAGCGCTCGGGAGACCGCGGCTCGGGTGGCCGTGGGCGCCGTGTGCAAGCAATATCTGGCCCAGTTCGGCATTCGTGTGCAGGGATACGTCACGGCCATCGGGCCGGTGCAGGCCCGCATTCCCGACGATATGTCCTATGACGAACGTTTCGAACTAGCTGAAAGCAATGACTTGCGTTGTCCTGATCTGAAGGCGATGGAGGCCATGCGCGCCATCGTGGCCGAGACGATGCAGCGCAAGGACACCATCGGCGGCGTGTTCGAGATCATCGCGCTGGGTCTGCCCGTGGGCCTGGGCAGCCATGTGCATTGGGATCGCCGCCTCGGCGCCCGCATCATGGCGGCGGTGGGATCCATTCACGCTATCAAGGGGGTGGAGATCGGGCCGGGCTTCGAGAATGCGGCCATGTTCGGCTCCCAGGTGCATGATGAGATTTTTCTGGACGAAGCGGGCAATCTCATCCGCAAGACGAACCGGGGCGGCGGGCTGGAGGGGGGCGTCAGCACTGGCGAGCCCCTGGTGGTGCGCGCGGCCATGAAACCCATCAGCACCGTGCTCAATCCCCGCCAATCGGTGAATCTGGCCACGGGCGAGCCGGAGCCCACCACCTACGAACGCTCCGATTTCAACGCCGTGCCCCGGGCCGTGGTGGTGGGCGAGGCTATGCTCGCCATCGTGCTGGCGGACGCGCTCATGGAGAAGCTGGGGGGCGATTCCCTGGCCGAGCAGTTGCCGCGGTTCGCGGCGCTGCGTCGGGCCCGGCTGGATGATCTGCCCATGGACAACCGGGCCTGGCGATTTGGCTTTGAGGAGCAAGCCGGATTCACTGAAGCGCAGTAACTGCTTTGAAAATAGAACACGGATGAACACAGAAAAACACGGATAATTCAAAAAATCTGTGACCGAAGGCCGTGTCAATCCGTGTCCTCGTCTTTCATCGGTATCGGCGCGGGCTCGCCCGCCGTTGGACTGTTCCGTAAATAGAACGCAGATGACGCAGAAAAAGCTGATTTACGCAGATAAAAACAGAGGCATGGTTCATTCTCATTCAAAACCATGGATGCACTGCAAAAAGGTTTTTCAACACGGAGACACGGAGGACACAGAGAAAAATAAGGGGGTTCACGGAGAAAATCCTCTCCAAACCTTATCTTTTTCCTTCGCGCCTTCGTATCTTCGCGTCTTCGTGGCCTTTTTTCAGAAAGGCCAACCACCTTTACAATTTCTCCGTCAAACGTCATACCTCAAACGTCAAAAAAGAGCCTGTTTCGCCACGTTTTGACGTTTGACGATTTACGTTTGACGTGCTTTGTCAGGCGTTGATCCTATTGAAATTGTAAAGCTGAAGGAAGGATGAACTGAACCATGCCCAATTTTTACGCATCGAATGCCGAAAAAATCAGATCGTCGGCGTTCATGAGGTAGAAGGAGGGTGGTGGAAACTCCTCCTTACAACGAATAATCAAGTGGCGAGTGGAGTGGGGTGCGGGGATTTGGCGGCGAGGCGAGACGTCGGTCCGTCACGAGGGCGAATGTGGCGAGACATCCGCCTTCGCGACGACGGAAAGGCCCTACATTTTGGCCAGGACAAAGAAAAAGCCCCGAAACCGTTTGGTCCAGGGCTTTGCTTTTGATAAAGATCGGCTTACTGGCTCTGCTTGTCTTCCAGGGCTTTGGGCTCGTCCTTGCCATTTTTCTTGCTGCGCTTCTTCAATCCTTTGCGGAAGGAGTAAAGGGGCAGCATGATGGCCATGGAAGCTTCGGAGGCCTTGGTGCGGGCCTGGACTTTCATCTTGAAGGCCGCGGCGCGCATCTCTTGCATCTTGCGCTGGAACGCGCTATCTACGGGCCAATTGGTGACCAGGATGGCCTCGTCCTCGGGGTTGACCTCCATGGGCTGGAACTGCCACACGGCGGCCGCGTAGGTGAGGCCCGCGCCGAACGCGATCATCACCACCTTGTCGTTGTCCTTGATGCGGCCATCTTCCAGCGCTTCGATCATGGCCAGGGGGATGGATGCTGCGGAGGTGTTGCCATAACGATCGAGATTGACGATGGTTTTTTCCGCAGGGAAGTTGAGCCGCCGCAGGGCCAGATCGATGATGCGCTGGTTGGCCTGATGCGGAATGAGCACGTCGATGTCGTCCATGGTCAGCCCCGCCTGGGTGACCACATCCACAGTGGCGTCGCTCATCACCCGGGTGGCGAATTTGAAGACCGGGCGGCCCTTCATTTTCAGCTTGTGCTCTTTCTTGGCGATATTTTCATGGCTGGGATAATTCTTGGTTCCCAGAGCTGGCACGATGAGCGCGTCCCAACCCGAACCATCCGAGCCCATTTTCATGCTGATCAATCCGCCCGGCTGCAGAGAGCGGCTGACGATGACCGCGCCTGCCCCATCCCCAAACAAAATGGCTGTGCCCCGATCTTCCCAGTCGATGCCAGCGCTGATGGTCTCGGCCCCAATGACGAGGATGTGTTCATAAGCGCCCGTCTGAATGAATTGAGCGGCGGTGTTGAGGCTGTAAACAAAGCCAGAGCAGCCCGCCACGATGGTCATGGCCGCGGCTTTCGTCGCACCCAGCTGATCCTGGATGATGCTGGAGGCGGGGGGCACCAGGTAATCGGGCGTAGAGCTGGCGAGGATGATCAAATCCAGGTCTTCGGCGCTGACGCCCGCTTTCTCCAGCGCCCGCTGCGAAGCTTTCACCGACATGCTGACCGTGGCTTCACCCTCAGAGACGATGCGGCGTTCCCGGATGCCTGTACGGGTGACGATCCACTCGTCATTGGTGTCCATCATTTTTTCCAGATCATGATTCGTCAATACATTTTCGGGCACATACATGCCCCAGCCGGTAATCTTGCTGAAGTATTGCGTCATAAGTTCTCACCTCGATGATGTGTTGCGCCTTGGGTGAACAATAAGGGATAGCGGGCGCACAAAATAGGGGAAGATCGGTCTTCTTCCCTTTGTTATTGTATGGGGTTTGACCGAATTCGCCAAATCGTAAAAAGTAGTTGGACAATGTCAAATTCCCTCCAAACACGTCCAGCAATTTCAAATTTGGCCTGGTGAAAAGCCCCCCTCCCGGCCTCCCCCCGCTTCGGCTGACGCCTTGCAGGGGGAGGAGCCCGCTGGATTGCAAATCAGTGAAGCAGATGGTCATCTCCCTCCCCCGAACACGAGCGCAG
>JALWDV010000391.1 GCA_027036755.1 Anaerolineae bacterium | reverse complement strand
GGCCGGGGTGGGGGCCTGGTGCAGCGGACAAGGCTGCAAAACCGACGAACGCTGTCTTGAACGTTGGCTCAGCAGGCCTACCTTAGTAGTTACAATTGCTGATGAAAAAAGCCTCTGGCTTGCGGGCCAGAGGCTGATGTGCAAATGGGGTTAGTCGCCTTGTCCGGGCGGGAATTCGGCGTACACTTCGATCCAGGGGGCTTCGTCCGGGCCTTTTTCAGAACTGTACATGTTCCAGCCCATCGAAGCGCCTTCTTCGGCCCTCAGGATGACGCCGTGGTTGCTCTCGGGGTGCTCGTACATGTCCGTGGCGATGCCATCCGCCAGATCGAAGGTGAACCATCCCAGATGATCCAGATTCTTGGCGGCAATGACGCGGCTTTCGCGATCTGAGCCGATGCCATCGGCGCCGCCCCTGGTCCAGCGAGTGGATGCGTCGGCCAGATTCCATGTGACGGTTGCTTCATCCCAGGGGCGAAGCAGCCGGTAAACCCGCACATAGGATGTCCAATCGGGGTGATCGGGCTTGTTGGTGGCGTAGAAGTTGATGTGCAGTTTTGCGTCCAGCACGCGCACGTCGGGCCCGAGGTCGGGGATATCGAATTTCAGAGCGATATGATACTGATTACGGGCGTAAAGGGTCAATTCGGGATTTTCACCATAATTCTGGCTGGGATGCCAGCCGGAAAGGGCCGAGTCAATGACGCCATCGTAGCCATCGACGCCGGGGTGGAAAGCCACCCATTTGCGAACGGGGCCGTTGATGAAGGAGAGCACCCCCTCTTCGGGCGTCGCTTTCAGAAACTCGGGCCCGGCCCAGCTCAGCCAGTTTTCGACGCCGATGCCGTCGTTATCCTGCACGCCCCAGGTGAAGCCAACCTGATGCCCGCCGAGAAAGTCGACGCTGCCAAACGCAGTGAGGGGAATGCTGACTTCGGCCTGCCAGCCGTTGGCTGTCTGGTTGATGGCCCATTCATAACCCGCGGGCCAGCCGTCATTGGCTGTGAGGATGCCGCTGGGGCTAAAGGTGAGATTGATGTCGCCCGCGGTGAAGCTGCCGGAATTGTCCACATCGAAGACAAGGCCCGCCATATCGTCGCTGCGCCAGTCCCTGGAGCCGCTGACGACGTAGTCGTCGGTGATGGAGAGGCCCACGTACACGCGCTGGCTGGTCCAGATGACGCTCGCCCAGCCGCTAATGTCCTGCGACGAGTACAGCTCGCTGCCCTCAGGATAGTCGGCGCTGGCGCCGGTGAGATAGAGTTTTGGGAGGTTGTTCCAATCGCTCATATCACCATCGATGACAGGCGGGTGCAGCACCCAGACTGAGTCAACCTCTCGTTCCGTCACTGTCAGGGCGGGCATGTCGGCGGGCCTCGTGACGGGCGATTCGGCGGAAACGACGCCAATCAGGCCAATCAGCGCCAGGGTCATTATCGTTAAAGTTATTACGGTTTGTTTCATAACAGCAAGTGATGCTCCTCATTGGATTTTGGTGGGGAGGGTGTATAGTGTAGCGCAAAACAGGGCAATGGAAAAGTCTGGAGTAATGAGCCTTGTCAAAGGAGATGAACAATCCTTCATCTTCCCCCGGTCAAGCCCGCGAAACCGTCCCAAACCACGCTTGTTGCTCCGAAAATAGGATGATCGCTGGTTGCTGAAGATTGGCAAAACCCATGTTGGATGAGTCTGCAACGGGCGTGATGCGTAATGCGTGAGGTCGTCACGCATCACGAATCACGCATTACGACCGTCATTTCGAGGGAGCGAAGCGACCGAGAAATCCCCTTGCAGCCGAGGAGATTCCTCCTCCCTGCGGTCGTCGGAATGACGTAATCGGGCCGATTCCCCTCATCCGGACGTTACGCCTTTGCGTTTCAGACACGCAATCGTCCGCTCCTCCACCTGGTCGGGCGTGAGATCGTCGGTGAGGATGATGCAATCGGCGTGCTCCCGGCTATGCGCCAATCGCTTCCGCTCTGTTGCAAGATATTCATCGGTCAGATTCAGCTTGGGATAACGCTGGCGGATATGCTCATTGCTGGCATCGAGATACACCAGCGCATCGGGCGTGCAGCGCCAGCGCCAGAGGTCTGGCACGCCCGAGTGCTCCTGCGAGATCTGCCGCGCCTGATATCCCCGCTGGTTCAGGCGGCGGGCCAGCGAGCTTTTTCCACTTCCGCAGACGCCGACGATGTGGATGGTGGGCGCGTTGTTTGCGTCAGATGCCATGTTCATTCTCCGATGACGGGCGGCTGCCGGGATGGACGGATGCGCCAGAAACCGAAGAGTGCGATATCGAGAACGCCCAGGGGTAGCAGCCTGGTCCACACATCCTCGCGTTTTCTGACTTCCTCCAAAAACGCCTCGCGCCGGGCCCGACGCCAAAGGAATCCCGCCAGCAGGAGGGCGAAGAAGACGATGGGCATCCGACCAATGACGCCTGTCGCCTTCGCCCGGCCAGAAGCGGGCAACAGGTGGATGTCGATGGGCAGCCCCGCGACCAGGGCGAGCCACATCCAGTGCTTTTCCAGCACATAGGCCCGCAGCGTCGTGCGCAGAAAGAAAAGGATGGGCAGAAGCAGCAGGTAGAGCCAGCCCAATGCGATGGCTGCGATTGTCAGATATGCAAAAAATGGCCGCCCCAACCGCATGTTCAGCGTATAGAAGATGAAACTCAGCAGGAGAAAGAAAAAGGTCATAATCAGCCCCGACAGACGAAAACGATGCGAAAACTGTTGGATGGCTCGCTGTCGTCGATGCGCTTCATCCGCCTTTCGCTGCGCCAATTTTCGCGAGAGATCGTCGAGATCGGAGCCCGGGGTCATGGCTGGCTCCACGCGTTGTAGATGCGGGGCGGAATGGGCAGGGTCATGCTCATCCGGCGCACTTCATCATGGGCGAGGGCGTTGATGCGCAGCGCAATGACCGAGAGGTCGTCGCCGGGGCGTCCTTGCTCCCTTTGCAGGGCGTGCGCCAGGAGATCATCGGCGTAGGCCCGCGCGCCCAGGGTGGCGGGATAGCTTTGCAGCAGTTCGAGCACGTCGATTTTGCCGCCCCGATGCTCCCCTGCATGCCAGACGCCGTCGCTGAATCCCACGGCCACCAGGCCTGGCCGCAACGGCAATTCAACGATCTGCGGCCGGATGCGGGGCCGGATGCCGATGGTGGAGGCGGCTGCATCCAGCGAGCGCCATACGCCTTGATCGAAGATGAGCACGGGGGTCTGGCTGTTGCGAGAAACCACCAGCGTGCCCGTTTCCATGTCGGCGGAGAGGATGATCATCTCGGCGCTGACTTTGCCGCCGCGATGGGTTCGCAGATAGTCGTGGGCTGCGCGCGCGGCCGCGCCATCCCGCACGCCCTCGGCCAGAAGAGAGATGGCTTTTCGGGCGACGATGTTGCTGATGTTCTTGGCGGAGCGCCCGCTGCGCTGACCATCCACCAGCACGACCGAGACGCCGCCGTGGGGCCGCTCGATGACCTCGACGGTGTCGCCCGATTCGCTCATGGCGTATTTGGCTATTTTGGCGACAGCCAGTTGAATTTCCATGGGAGTGTCTTGAAAAATGGCTGCCCGATGCAGAATCCCGGATGTCCTGCTCGGGCAAAGTTTGTTCTGGTGCAAGGAGGCGTAAGTCGTTGAATAGTTGGCTGCTTGCGCTTGCACCCATTTCAAATTTGGTTCGGAGACACAGCCCCCCTCCCCGCCTCCCCCTGCAAGGCGTCAGCCGAAGCGGGGGGAGGAGCCCATCGCTTTGCCAATTTGTGTAGCAGG
>JALWDV010000390.1 GCA_027036755.1 Anaerolineae bacterium | reverse complement strand
CGCTGTTTCTAGCCGGGGGATGAAGTCCCCCGGCTAGAAACAGCGCCCCTGCGGGGCTTAGCCGGATTTATCCGGCGCTGTTTTGTAGCCCGGCGACTTCATCGCCGGGCGGACGTGGCGAACGCCGCTATGACCGATTTAATTTGTGAACATTCATAAGTCGTGCTATTGAGCCCTGCGGGCTGAAGGGCGACCTGCGTCACCCAGCCGTCCAACCGAAATTGGATACACCCAATCCAAAAGAACCAGAATCCCTTGTGGATTGCCAGCAATTTTTCTTGTCTCCCCACTATTTTCCTGTTATGCTATCAGACATCTGAACCGCGGCTTCGATCACGTCAGTCTGCGGATTGGAGCCCCAGGAAAACACCGCCCGACGTCTTGAATTGCCAATGATCTCACTGGTTTGCACCGTCTACAACGAAGGACGCACTGTCCGCGATCTGCTGGACAGCATTCTGACTCAAACGCTCCCGCCCGACGAAGTCGTCATCGTGGATGGCGGCTCCACCGATGACACGGTGGCGCACATCCGAATGTATGAAACGCGTCTGCCTCTGCGCGTCATCGTGCAGCCGGGAGCCAACATCTCGCAGGGCCGCAACCGGGCCATCGCCGAGGCCCGGGGCGACATCATCGCAGTCACCGATGCAGGCGTGACGCTGCTCCCCACCTGGCTGGAGGATATCACCCGCCCCCTGCGCGAAGACCCGGACTCGGCTGTGGTCTCCGGCTTCTTTGTGGCCGCACCCTGGAACGCCTTCGAGATGGCGCTGGGAGCCGCCACCCTGCCAGATCTGAGCGAGATCGATCCGCAGACCTTTCTGCCCTCCAGCCGCTCCATCGCGTTTCGCAAATCGGCGTGGCGGGACGCGGGCGGTTATCCCGAGTGGCTGGATTACTGCGAAGACCTGATTTTCGATTTCGAGTTGCGCAAGCGCTACGGCTACTTCGCCTGGGCTCCGACGGCTATCGCCGAGTTTCGGCCCCGGCGCAGCCTGCGTGAATTCTTCTGGCAGTATTTTCGCTACGCCCGGGGCGATGGCAAAGCCGATCTATGGCGGCACCGTCACGCCATCCGCTACGGCGTCTATCTTGTCGCCCTCCCTGCGCTGGCCGGGCTGGGCTACAAGCAAAATCGGGCGTTCTGGCTGTTGGGCGCGTTCGGCTTCCTGGCTTACATCAAACGCCCCTACGCCCGCCTGATGCGAGCATGGGAGCGACCGCTGCCCGGCGGCATTCCCCTCTACTTCTTCGAGAAAACCCTGACCGTGGGCCTGATCCCGATCATTCGCGTGGTGGGCGATGTGGCCAAGATGCTGGGGTATCCGGCGGGGCTGTGGTGGCGCTGGCGACATCGGCGCGAAATCCCGCCTCACGCCACCGATCGAGACATACGCTGAGCTGGTCGAAGCATGATCCAGGCCATCATTTTCGACATGGGCGGCGTCCTCGCACACGAATCCTGGGGGCGAGCGCGTCTGGCGGAATTCGACGCCATGCTGGGACTGACGCCCGGCTCGCTGGTCTCGCGTTTGTTCAGCGGCGAAGTCTGGGAGGCCTACTCCACCGGCGAGCTATCGCCCGAGGCCTATTGGTCGCAGACGGGCGCGCCGCTGGAAAAACATCTGCCCCGGGATTTCAGGCGCTTCAAGGATAATTTTTGGGGCGCAGAGCTGGATTTGGCCATGGTGTTGCTGGCGCGACGTCTGAGAGCCCGGTATCGCATCGTTCTGCTTTCCAACGCCGCGCCCTTTCTTCCCGGGGGCCTGCTGCAGGAGCCGCATCTGCAAGGGCTGTTCGACCGGGTGATCATCAGCGCGTTTGTGGGCATGCGAAAGCCGAACCCCGACATCTTTCATTACACGTGCCAGAGCCTGGCGCTGCCTCCTGCGGCCTGCGCGCTCATCGACGACAAGGCCCGAAACACCCTCGCGGCCCAGAGCCTGGGCATGGCCGCCATCGCGCATGTGGACGCCCTGAAAACGGAGCGGGCGTTGCGCAGGTTGGGCGTACGGGTGTAGCAACACACCCTACCAAAGACTGACGTACCTGGCGCCGCTATCGGCCAGCACCGTGACCACCACGCCCTCATCCAGTTGTCGGGCGACTTGCAGGGCGCTGTGCACGGCTGCGCCAGCGCTAAAACCCACAAAAAGCCCTTCTTTGTGGATGAGACGCCGGGTCATGGCCCGGGCCTGCTCTCTCGTCACCCGCACCTCGCCATCCTTCAGGCCCGGATCGAAAATGCCGGGCGCGATGGCCGTCTCCATGTGCTTGACTCCCTCGATGGCATTCTCTGCATCCACCGGCTCGACGGAGATGAGCTGGATAGCGGGATTGCGCAGCTTGAGATAACGCCCGACGCCCATGAATGTGCCGCTGGTGCCCACCGCAGTGACGAAATGGGTGACGCGCCCCCCGGTCTGTCGCCATATCTCCGGGCCTGTGCCGTAGAAATGCGCCAGCCAGTTATCGGGGTTGTCGTATTGGTTGGGATGATAGTAGCGTTCGGGCTCTTTCGCGGCCAGCTCTCGCACCAGACGGATAGCGCCATCAGCGCCCTCGGCCGCGGGGCTGAAGATGAGCCGCGCGCCATAGGCCCGGGCGATCTGCTTGCGCTCCTGACTGACGTTTTCCGCCATCACCAGGGTGACGGGATAGCCCTTGGCCGCGCCCACCAGCGCGTAACCGATGCCCGTGTTGCCGCTGGTGGCGTCGATGATGGTCATGCCCGGGCGCAGCTCGCCGCGGATCTCGGCCTGCTCGATCATGCGCAGGGCCGGGCGATCCTTCACCGAACCGCCGGGATTGAACCATTCCGCCTTGATCCACACCGAAACGCGCGGAGAAAGCTCGCGAGAAAGAGAGGTTAGCGGCAGCAGCGGCGTGTCGCCAATCTGCTGCAAAATGGGCGGGCGAAGGATTTCTCGCCCGGAGGAAACATAGGTTGTCGTATCGATATAGCTGTTGCCGGTAGCCATTTTGTATGAAAATCCGTAAGGAAAGGAGGCAAATGAGGAAATAAAAAAACTCACCATATCCCGGTGAGTTGTGAAGATCGTCGCACTGGATCCTGAAACCCAGAGGAGATGGACAGCCGACATCTTACGTCAGTTGTCCGTTATGCGTTTTGAAAATGGTTCGACGCAACTCACCGCATCAATTCGGAGACGCGGGGCAATCGGGCCGGGCCGATTACGCCCGCCCGATACAGGAGCAGGAAAAAGCAAAACGTGGCGAAGCGTCGAACTTCATGGCGTCAGTTTACGGGAATATGCGTCAAATGTCAAGGGGGTAACCACCGGGGAGGGGCGTTTCAAAATTGGGACGCGCTGGCCGACTGATGAATGTTGACAAAGTAGTCCTGTTTGGGCCAGGGCGCTTCGCGCCCGCGGCCAGCGCCGGGAGATGAAGTCCCCCGGCTAGAAACAGCGCCCCTGCGGGGCTAGCCGGATTTATCCGGCGCTGTTTTGTAGCCCAGCGACTTCATCGCCGGGCGGACGTGGCAAACGCTTCAACCGAAAAAGGACGCACCCATTTGAAATTGCTGGCGTGGTTCAGAGTGACCGACTTGTACCTTGACAATTGAAGAAACAGGAACTCCAATGACAGGCAAGCAAGAGGAGCCGGTCCCCAATGGGCCGGATATAGAATGAGTTAGCTTGGGTTGGCGTCAAATAGCCGGAGGATAGCCGATCAGGGTCAGCCAGTCGTCGGAGCCCAGATCGATGCCTGCGTGTTGATAAGGACTTTGGCCCTGGCGTTTGCCGCGAGCGAAAGGACGCATGTTATGCCA
>JALWDV010000389.1 GCA_027036755.1 Anaerolineae bacterium | reverse complement strand
CGCCGGGCTACAAAACAGCGCCGGATAAATCCGGCTAGCCCCGAAGGGGCGCTGTTTCTAGCCGGGGGACTTCATCCCCCGGCGCTGGCGGCGTTGCTGTTTCTTCAACCGAAATAGGACGCACCCAAAGCATAACAGGCTCCCGCACGGCTTGCTTGACGCTAACGGGGCGTTCAGCCTACATTTCAGCGATGACTCTTCGATTTTTGGATCGAGATCGCCGCTTTCGCTCTGCTGCAACCACTTCTCTTGCACCGAATTTGAGCAAAAGATAGCCAGCAGCGCTCGCGGCCATCAACCAGAAACGACGCCCCATGCGTTCCCCGAGAGACGGCTCTTCGTTCATGCCCGTTCTTTATCGCGGATTCCGAACGCCTGCAGACGCTCGAGCACCGCATAGTTGCCCGTGACCACAACCAGCGAGGGGGCGGCCAGGATCAGCGGCAGGATGAAGATGAAGCTGACCATCATCCAGAACGCGGCGTACAGAAACATAATCAGGGCATAGCCGGGCGCTGCCAGAACAGTCAGCGCCGCGTTCTTGAAAGCGATCTTCAGGGATTTCGTCGTCTGCTCCATGTAGTAGGGGATGACGTAAAACTGCACGGTCAGCCAGAATAGCCCCAGGAAGAAAAAGACGGAGACAAGGATGATGGACCATGACTTCCCCAGTTGCCAGTAAAAAACGATGTTGACCGCGATGGCTACATTCACCACGATGTTGATGATGGCCCACAGCCAGCTTGCCAGAAAATGCCTTTTGGACGCCCGCAGCAATTCGCCCGCCCCGTTGCTGCGCCCGCGCGCCAGTTCATTGCCGATCTCGTACAATCCAAACAGCATGGGCGGGCCCAGGATGATGGTCAGCCACGCAACATCCACCAGAAAATTGAGGATGAACAGGTTGAACCAGTCGTCGTACCAGGTTTTCAGCGCCTGCCAGATAACGTGCAACGAGGCCGGTTTGCGGGAGGATGAAGTCATAGCGGGAGGAAGTTGCGAAGAGGCCGGGCGGCGGCGATTTTGTCAGAAGGCTGTCCCGTAAATGGAACGCAGATGACGCAGAAAAAGCTGATCTACGCAGATGAAAACAGATAAAATCAGTAACTGCTAACGTACCCCGGTTAACAAACCACAAAGGGCACAAAGGCACTAAGAACACGAAGAAAAAATGTATAAATTCCCCTTTGTGCCTTTGTGTC
>JALWDV010000388.1 GCA_027036755.1 Anaerolineae bacterium | reverse complement strand
TTTGCCACGAAGACACGAAGGATAACGAAGGCACGAAGTGTTTTCTTTATTTTTCCCTTCGTGCCTTCGAAAAACTTCGAGCCTTCGTGGCTTTTTGAGGCTTAAAGTCGAGTACGTTAGCAGTTACTAAATTTTCCTTTGTGCCTTTGTGTCTTAGTGTTCTTTGTGGTTTTCGGGTGACAGACCGGTGACGACCTTAGTAGTTACACGCCACAAACTGAAACGAAGCGTTTTCAACTTCAATACACTCAAAAACAGGAGAGACGCCCTGTGGAACTAAATGGCGATTACACTTTCGATGCCCCCAGACAAGTGATCTGGGATGCCCTGATGGACCCTGACGTTTTGGCGCGCATCTTGCCCGGCGTCGAACGACTGGAGAAAGTCAGCGACACCGAATTCACTGGCGTGATGAATATGCGGGTGGGCCCGGTGCAGGGAAAATTCAAAGGCAAGGTGACTCTTACCGATCTGCAAGAGCCTGAGCGCTTTCACATGATCGTGGATGGCCGTGGCGCGGCCGGATTCATCAAGGGCGAGGGGGATGCGACGCTGGTCGAGGAAGATGGCAAGACCATCCTCACTTATAGCGGCTCTGGCGATGTGGGCGGCAAAATCGCCGGCGTGGGGCAGCGTTTGGTGGAAACGACAGGTAAATCCATCGTGCGTCAGGGGCTCGAAAGCCTGGATCGGCTGACGCAAGCGCAACTGAAACCCCAGGCAGCGGAGGGAGAGAAGCCCGTCATCGAGGAATTTGTCCCTCCCAGCGAATTTCAGGTCGCCAAAGGCGTGGTCAAGGATGTCTTTGCAGAGTATGTCCCCGAGGAACAGCGTCCCATCGCGATGGCTGCCAGCGCAGCCCTGCTCTTTGCGCTTATTCTGCTGTTCTTCAAATTGATTGGCGGTTGCAGCGAAGACTAGCTTCGCCGTTTCTTTCCACGTGAAATGTAACGGGTGCGTCCCAAATGAGTTGGAAAGTTAAAATAATCCATTCATTAACGGGGCGCTTCGCGCCCGCGGCCAGCGGCGGGGGATGAAGTCCCCCGGCTAGAAACAGCGCCCCTGCGGGGCTAGCCGGATTTATCCGGCGCTGTTTTGTAGCCCGGCGACTTCATCGCCGGGCGGACGTGGCAAACGCTTCAACCGAAAAAGGACGCACCCAAATGTAACTACTCAAGTAGCCTGATTCGACCTTGAAAACGCATTGCCACGAAGGCTCGAAGGAACGAAGACACGAAGAAAATTCTTATTTCTCACCCTTCGCGCCTTCGTGTCGTCGTATCTTCGTGGTTTTTGGCCTTGCTACGTTAGTAGTTACCGTGAAATCCTCAAACCACCGGTTTCAGATGGAAATCGGTGGTTGACCATTTTACCCCTCATCACTCGCAAAAAGTAATAGATGCTATGACAGCTATCAAATCTGAAATTCGACGCGGAGCCTATTATGACTCCGTCATCTTGATGCAATTGCAACGGGAATTGGCCGCACTACCCGGCGTGTTGGACGCGGGCGTGGTCATGGGCACCGACGCCAACAAAGACATTCTCATCCAGAGCGATCTGCTCACGCCCGAAGCCAAGGCCGCGGCTGCGGATGATCTGATCATCGTGGTCAAGGCCGAGGATGAAGCCACTGCCGCAGACGCGGTGGCCAAAGTGGACGCATTGCTGAGCCAGCGCCAGACCAGCTCAGCGCAGGAGGGGTATCGGCCCAAGTCGCTGCCTTCGGCCGCGCAGATGCTTCCCGACGCCCACTGGCTGCTGATCTCGGTGGCGGGGCAGTACGCCGCGGGCGTAGCCCGAGAAGGGCTGGACCTGGGCAAGCATATCTTCCTCTTCAGCGATAACGTCTCGCTGGAGGATGAGGTTGCACTGAAGAAAAAGGCCCGGGACAAGGGACTGCTGGTCATGGGCCCGGATTGCGGCACGGCCATTGTCAATGGCGTGGGCCTGGGCTTCGCCAATCGGGTGCGCAAGGGGCCCATCGGCGTGGTCGCGGCCTCGGGCACGGGCTTGCAGCAGGTCACGGCCCGCATCCACCAACTGGGCTCGGGCGTCAGTCATGGCCTGGGCACGGGCGGTCGGGATTTGAAAGAGGACGTTGGGGCTATCACCGCCCTGCAGGGGCTGGACATTTTCAAGCGCGATCCTGAGACGAAGGTCATTGTGCTCATCTCCAAGCCCCCGGCCGAAAGCGTGGCCCGAGAGCTGCTGCGAGCGGCCAAGGCCGCGGGCAAGCCGGTGGTGGTCAATTTCATCGGCTTCGAGCCCGATAAAATGGTGGACGGCAACATCCACTTCGCCCGCACCCTGGACGGGGCCGCGGAGCTGGCTGTTTCGCTGCTGGACAAGGCGGATGAGCGCATCAGCCCGGAAAGCGAAAGCTCCCAGCCGGATGCGTCATCCGGCGGCAACCAGAAATATCTGCGCGGGCTATTCTCGGGCGGCACCCTGGCCTACGAGGCCCTCTTCATCCTGCGCGACATGCTGCCCAACCTGTACGCGAACCTGCACGTGCCCGGCGTCAAAGACCTGGCCAACCCCATGCAAAGCCAGGGCAACACCATCGTCGACCTGGGCGAGGATGTGTTCACCGTGGGGCGCTTGCACCCCATGATGGATAACGACCTGCGCATCCGCCGCCTGCACCAGGAGGCCGACGACCCCGAAACCGCGCTCATCCTGCTGGATGTGGTGCTGGGCTACGGCTCCCATCCCGACCCGGCCAGCGAGCTGGCTCCGGCCATCGAGGAGGCCCGAGCCCGGGCTCAGGCAGCGGGCCGCCACCTGGAATTCGTGGCCATCGTGGTGGGCACCGACGAAGACCCGCAGGACATGGCCGCCCAGATCCAGCGTCTGGAGGCCGCGGGCGTGCGCGTCTTCACCAGCAACGAGGCGGGCGTCAGCTATGTGGGTCAACGCTTGCAGCCACTGAATCCCCTGACCGAAGGTCAGCCCGTGGCCCTGGAGACCCTGACCGGGCCGCTGGCCGCCATCAACGTGGGCCTTGAAAGCTTCGCCGACAGCCTGAAAGACCAGGGCGCGGAAGTCGTGTGGGTGGATTGGCGTCCTCCCGCCGGCGGCAATGAGAAGCTGGCCGCACTGTTAGCCAGAATGCGGGGATAACTCCTTCCCCCCGGTTGACGCCTGGTGGAGGAATGTCAGGAAATTCACCCTCACGACTTCCACCAACTTGACATTTTGTCGCTAACGCCCGATAATTCCCCAACAATCGCATACGCCCACCAAAGGCGATGACGGAGAAAAGTAAGCGGGCGGAAACGCCCAGAGAGGAAGGGTCGAGGCTGCAAGTCCTTCTGCGCAGAACCCCGCCGAAGTTCCCTCCCGAGCTGATGGAGTGAAGAGCCCTGCTTGGGCCTGGTAGTTCCATCCGGCAGCCAACCGTTACCCCGGCAGCCGTTCGTGGAAAGGAATGATCAAAGATTAATGATTAAAGCGTGGCGGACGCTACCTGCATGATAAACGCGACACCTTCGAGCGCCGCTCTTTAATCTTTAATCATTGATCCTTAATCATCCTCCCCCACCGACGGAACTGAGAGCCTCGCTACGCGAGGAAACAGGGTGGCACCGCGGAACGCACATCAGCGCTTCGTCCCTGAACGGACGAGGCGTTTTTTATTTGCTCAGGACTTTTTCACCGAGGTTTTTCTTATGTCACAACACCAAGAACTTATCCAACTTCAGGCCCAGGCCGAAAATGAGCTGGCCGACGCCCGAGACGAGAAGCAGCTCGAGGCCTGGCGCATCAAGTGGCTGGGCCGCAAAGGGCTGGTGCCCGCGGCCGTCAAGCAGATTGGCTCGCTGCCCAAAGAGGAGCGCGCGGCCTACGGCCAGGCCGTGAACCGGCTGAAGCAGGCTGTGCAGGCCGCGTTCGAGGCCCGACGGCAGCAGCTTCGGGAAGACGCCATGGCCGCGGAACTGTACGCGGAAGGCTTCGATCCCACCCTGCCCGGGCGCAGACCGCAGATCGGGCGACTGCACCCCTCCAGCGCCACCATGCGCGAGATCGCCCACATCTTCGCCCACATGGGCTTCGAGGTGTACACCGCCCGGGATGTGGAAACCGACGAGTACAATTTCCAACTCCTGAACTTCCCCAAGGGTCATCCCGCCCGCGAGATGCAGGACACCTTCCACACCACGGTTCCCGATGTGCTGCTGCGCACCCACACCAGCCCGGGCCAGATCCGGGTCATGCGCGAGCGCTATCCCGAGCCCATTCGCGTCATCCTGCCCGGCAAGTGCTATCGCTACGAACAGGTCACAGCCCGCTCGGAGATGATGTTCCACCAGGTGGAAGGTCTGGTGGTTGGTAAAAATATCACCTTCGCCGATCTCAAAGGCACGTTGCAAGCCTTCGTGGATCAGCTCTTTGGCGAGGGGCGGCAATTGCGCTTCCGGGCCTCGCACTTCCCCTTCACCGAGCCCAGCGCCGAGGTGGATGTGGACTGCATCCTCTGCGGAGGCAAGGGCTGCCGGGTGTGCAAATACACCGGCTGGCTGGAGATTCTGGGCTGCGGCATGGTTCATCCCAACGTCCTGCGCAACGGCGGCTACGATCCAGAGGAATGGTCGGGCTACGCCTTTGGCATGGGCCCGGAACGCATCGCCATGCTCCTCCACGGCGTGGACGACATCCGCTACTTCTTCAGCAACGACGTGCGTTTCCTGGAGCAATTCTGATCTCACGCATCTGATCTCACGCAAAGTCGCAAAGGCGCCAAGGAAGAAAACAGAAGGAAAAAGAAGAGGCAAAGGATGAAAGAGAATGAAGTTGCAAAGGTGGTCGTGGATGCAGCCTATCAGATTCACGTCACACTTGGCCCTGGCCTCTTGGAATCCGCCTATGCTGCTGCACTGAATTATGAGCTTCAGAAACGGGGACTTTCCGTTCAGACCGAAGTTCCCATACCATTGATTTACGATGGCGTCGTTTTGCAGGAAATGGCTTACAGAGCTGACATGATTGTCGCGGACTTGGTCGTACTCGAATTGAAGTCTGTCGAAAAGCTTCTGCCCGTTCACAAAAAACAACTGCTCACCTATTTGAGATTGCTGGATAAACGCCTTGGTCTCCTGATCAATTTCGGCGCAGCCCGCATCAAACACAACATCACCCGGGTGGCCAATGGCTTGCCCGAATAACACCACCCCAGACAAAAATCACTCACGCAAAGCGCAACGATGTTTATTTCCTTCTTTGCTTCTTTTTCACTTTGCGCCTTAGCGTCTTTGCGTGAGACAAAAGAGAGGTTCTTATGCGCGTACCCCTTTCATGGCTAAAAGAATACGTAGACATCACCCTGCCGGTGGATGAGCTGGAGGAACGGCTCACCCTGGCCGGGCTGGAAGTCGCCAATGTGGAATACATCGGCGTGGAGCCCCCCGCGTCGGTGCGGTTCAAAAAACAGATAAAACCGGGCGATGTGGTCACCGGCAACGGGCGCATCGCCTGGGATAAGGAAAAAATCTTCGTGGGCCAGGTCGTCAACGTGGAAAAACACCCCGACGCCGACAGATTGACCCTGGTCACTGTGGACTACGGTGCGGAGGAGACCCTGACCGTGGTCACTGGCGCGCCCAATCTCAAACCGGGCGACAGCGGCCAGAAGGTGGCCTTCGCCACCGCCGGCGCTATGCTCATCGACGCTTACGCGGACGCGTTCAAAGTGCGCAAGCTGAAGCCGGGCAAGATTCGCGGCATCCTCTCCCAGGGCATGGTCTGCTCCGAGCGGGAGCTGGGGCTTTCGGACGAGCATGAGGGCATCATCCTCCTGCCCGATGATGCGCCCGTGGGCGCGCCCCTGGCCGATTATCTGGGCGATGTGGTCTTCGACATCGACATCACCCCCAACATGATCCGCATCGCCTCCATCATCGGCGTGGCCCGCGAGGTCGCTGCCATCACCGGCGCTGATCTGCATATCACCATGCCCGCGTGGCAGACTTCGCCGCCGCCCGCGGATGACTACGCGGATGTGGAGATCATCGACGACGATCTCTGCCATCGCTACACCGCCAGCATCATCCGGGATGTGTCTGTGCAGCCATCGCCTTTCTGGATGCAGCATCGCCTGAAGCTCATCGGCCAGCGGCCCATCAGCAATCTGGTGGATGTGACCAACTACGTCATGTTCGAGTGGGGCCAGCCCCTGCACGCGTTTGACTATGACAAATTGCTGGCGCGGGCCAAGGCCATCGGCAAAGACAAGGTCAAGATCATCGTGCGCCGGGCCAATGACGGCGAGAAGTTCACCACCCTGGACGGCGTGGAACGCACGCTGGATGCCGACGTGCTGATGATCTGCGACGAGGCCGGGCCCATCGCCATCGGCGGCGTCATGGGCGGGCTGGAGACAGAAGTTTCGGATGAGACTCGCAACGTGCTGCTGGAATCGGCCGCGTTCGAGTTCATCAATGTGCGCCAGACCGCGAAGAAGCTGAAATTACCCTCCGAGGCCGCGTATCGCTTCAGCCGCGGGGTGCCGCCCCGGCTGAATCCCATCGGCAATGTGCGCGGGGCTCAGCTCATGGCCGATCTGGGCGGCGGCGACATCGCCCAGGGCATGATCGATGACTATCCCCGCCCTCAGCCGGTCATCGAAGTCCCGGTCACCGCGCGGGATGTGCAACGCTGGCTGGGCATTGACCTGAGTCAGGATGAGATCATCGACATCTTGCAGCGGCTGGAGTTCGAGACCCGAGTGGAGGACGATGTGATTTGGGGCGCCGCGCCCTGGTATCGCCTGGATGTGAGCATCACCGCGGATGTGCTGGAGGAGATCGCCCGCATCTACGGCTACGACGCCATCCCCGAAACCCTGCTGGCCGATGAATTGCCGCCCCAGCGCCGCAACTGGGCCTGGGAGCTGGAGGAGCGTCTGCGGGACATCCTCGTGGCCGCGGGCCTGCAAGAGACCATCAACTACTCGATGACCTCCATCGAGAACTATCGCAAGACTTTCCCCGATAACCCCGAGGACGCGCCGGGCCCGGAGATGTTCGTGACCCTGGCCAATCCCCTCAGCCAGGAGCGCAGCGTCATGCGCCGCTGCCTGGGCGTCAGCGCCCTGGAGAACTTGCAGCGCAATCTGCGCTACACCGACCGCATGGCCGTCTTCGAGATCGGCCTGGGCTACCGGCCCGAGCTGGGGGACGGCGTGCTGCCCAAAGAAATCCGGCTGCTGGCCATCGCCCTCACCGGCCCGCGCGAGCCGGGCGACTGGCTGCAGGGCGACGATAGCCCCATTGACTTCTTCGACGCCAAGGGCGTGCTGGAGGCGCTGTTCGAGCGACTGGGCGCCAGCGACGATGTCGAGTATCGGGCGGAGAGCGCGCACATCTTCGGCCCCAAAGCCGCGGGCGTGTACCTGAAGGGCCAGAAGATCGGCAACGTGGGCGAGGTGCATCCCAAGGTGCGGGAAGCCTTCGATTTGGGCGACAGGCCGGTGGCGCTGGCGGGCCTGCAAATCGCCCCTCTCATCCCCTACATCCAGACCAAGAAGAAGCTGCGGGCCATCAGCAACTTCCCCGCGGTCAAGGAAGACATCGCCCTGGTGGTGGATGAAGCCATCCCCGCGGGCAAGGTCGCGGCGCTCATCCGCCAGACCGCGGGCGCCAACCTGAAAGACATCCGGCTCTTCGACGTCTACCGGGGCGACCCCATCCCGCCCGGCAAGAAATCCCTGGCCTTCTCCCTCACCTTCCAGTCGCCTGTCAAGACCCTGACCGATAAGGACGCCTCCAAACTGCGGCGGAAGATCGTCGGGCGGCTGAGCCGGGAGATCGGCGCAGAATTACGCGAAGCGTAAAGCATCAAGACCTTCGAGGCTCCGCGGGCCTCGAAGGTCTTTTTCACACTGCCAGATCGAAGGGTAGATCGGCGATGTCTCGCAGGCGATTGCCCTCGATCATGATTTCCAGAGATTCGATGACCGCCTCGTTGCCTGTGGCATGAACGGCGGCTATCAACTCATGCAGGGCAAAGTGGTAAACGCAATCGATATCTCCCATGCCCAACGCCAACGAGGCAATGCGCGTCGGCATCGGTTCAGCCGTAACGATAACGATATGGGGCGTGTGGCCCTTGCGATTACGAATGAGATTCAGCCCCTCAGTGCGGGCGTTTTGCGAACGATCACTGCGCAAGGTTAATTTGCACGAAATGCTGGCATGAAGAAAAGGGCGGGGATGGGAGACATTCTTTCTGCGGGCGGGCGTCAGTTTGGGCGGGCCCAAGGCATCGACAATTTTTTCATTCCGGTTGATTTCCGCATCAGAAAAAGGCATTTTGCCAATGACGATGTCAGGTTTGACGACGTAATTCCCCATCATCATGCGCAGCTCGCGGGAAGACTGGATGAGCTCCGTCAGGGTCGATAGATGTTCATACTGGGCAAAATCGGAAATGCTACCTTGCACCGAGTAAATCCACTGCCCCGGTCGCAGATGCGCCAGCAGGCCAAAAGCGGCCTCAAGATATTCCTTTGTGATATCCTCGAACCGTTTTCCCGCCGTCTGTCCGTTGATTTTTCCCGTATGCACGGCAAATCCCATCTGCTGAAGCATACTTTGAGCCAGTTTCACGCTTAACCTGCTTCCCACGTCAGCGATACTGGGGATGTCGCCTTGCTTCATGTAAATGGCTTCGCTGCACACCTTTTGCTGATACTCAGAGCGCAGCGCCGACAGACGATCCATGACGACTCCTTACTTGAGAAAACCGACAACGAATTCCCGGTGCATTCGACGTTGAATTTGGGAATTTAGATCAATGCGATTGCCAGCAGGCATCATGCGCTTGTCTCTATCGATGTAGCGCACGCCAATATGCGAAAGTGTAAAGCCAAGGGATTCGCCAATGTCGGCCAGACTCCTGCCCGTTTCGGTGTCGCGTCCACGCATGACAGAACTTCCTACGACGATAATGGCAGCTTTTCCCGGTTTGAGAACCCGGTGCATTTCTTTTAGCACCCGCTTCATTTCTGAATAATAGCGATGCAAGACCCGTCCCTTTTTTTCGTCCAACCGATGCACTTCCTGCACGATTTTGGCGGGATAATCAGGCAGCGATTCAAAACGTATGTCCCCGGTCGTTTCACCGCCCACATATTTGCGCCGGACCCGCCCAAGCGCCTCGATGGGATAGCCAAACCAGACCAGGGAAAATTTATGCGCCCGCATGTAGTCGATGGCATTCGACGCATAGGGTGGAGAGGTGACGATCAAATCTACAGAATCAGAAGCCAGTGGCAGCGCTTGTGCGTTGGCCCGAGCCAAAATGGTTTGCGTCTCTTTTAGCCGCGAAAGAAGTCTGACGCCATCCAACGCTTTGTGCAATCTCTTGTCAAACTCTTTGACAGGCGATGAGAGGGTTTTGGAGATGTGAGGCAATCTGGGATTGTTTTCCGTAACCAGCGCCATTCCCTCCAACACTTCGCCCGCTGCATCGTAAATAACCTTGGCCCGATGCGGTCTGGTGTGTGCCAGGTCTCGGGCCAACGAAACGCCGCCCGATTTGGTGATGATGATGCTGGAAAAAATCAACTGGAAGAATTGATGCAGTGAAGCATCCTCCAGCCGATCGATTACATGGCTCAGAGCCAGTAATTCCAACTGAGTTTGCGGCATAAACCAATAATCGACGAAATCCCTTGTTTTTGGCGTCCATGCGGCTTTGATGCGCCAGAGGTCGTGGGGATTGCCTTTCAATAGCTGTTGTGCATCCCGACTGATCCGATATCCGGTTTTCCCCACCAGTAGGGGATCGAGAGGCGTCGTTTTGACCTTGGAGATCATCAACGCCAACGGATCGATGTCACAGCCCACACCGATACGTTTGGCCAACACGGCTTCCACCAACGTCGTCCCCGAGCCAGCCATGGGATCCAGCACAACATCGCCGGGCCGGGTGAGATGCTCGATGAAAAGAGCTGGAAGCTGGGGCGGAAATTTGGCGGGAAAGGCGTGGAAGTTATGGGAAGCGTAAGCGCTGCTCTCCCCCTGAAAATCAAGGTCGCTCTGCAAAAGTCGTTGCAATTTTTCTGAATAAGACGCAGTTGAGCGCTTCCCCTCGCGTTCGAAAAAAGGAAGAGTCAGTTGCGTCTCAGTTAATTGATTCATCGCGACCATAACTTGATTATACAAGGAAGTCAGTGAAAATGGAAGGATGTTTGATTCTCCGAGAAAAAGTCATTTACCGGACCCGCCGGATTGCATGAATGTTCACAAATTAAATCGGCCATCGTGGCGTTTGCCACGTCCGCCCGGCGATGAAGTCGCCGGGCTACAAAACAGCGCCGGATAAATCCGGCTAGCCCCGAAGGGGCGCTGTTTCTAGCCGGGGGACTTCATCCCCCGGCGTTGGCAGCGCCCCGAGCCTATAACCGGATTATTTTGCCAATGTTCATCGAATCCGGCTGGAAGCAGAGAGCTCTCAGGACAGATTCATAACCCGCCCGGCATCTCACCCCTGAAATCCAAAAGAACCAGAAAGTTTATTGCCCAAACCAATTGGGACGAGAATTTGCGCGTTCCCGCCTCGTCAACCACTCCCAAAGAGGAGGAACATCAGGCCCATCGTGATGTTGTATGTGGCGTGCGTGAATATGGCGGCGGTGGTGTTGCGGCGTTGGCGCATCCACCCCAGCGCCAGCCCCACAACGAACACGACCAGCGTCGCGCTGCTCACGCCATACTGTATGTGCATCAGGGTGAAGAACAGCGCCGTGAGGAAGACGCCAAAGCGCGGTTGCAATGCGCCCCGATAGACCAGCTCTTCGCCCAGGGCCGCAGCGACGCCCAGTGTAAGGACGCCGGGGAAGGAAGTCATAAGCGGGCCAGAAAAACGCTCTATCATCTTCAGTATGTCGGGATTCAATCTGTAGCCATTTATAAAGAACAGAAAATTGATGGCGATGTACAACAGAAATAGCGCCACTCCCATTCCCGCGCCCGCTCCGACATCTCGCCATTTGGGCCAGGCTACTCCCAGCCGTTGCAACACGTTGCGCAAGTTTCGCCGCGAAAGCCAGCCAACACCGACGAGGGCCATGACAACCATCAAGATGTTCTGAAGCCAAATCAAGGTCATCATCCGGCCCGATGGCGCTGTGGGAAAGGTTTCCGCCACGACGCCAAGGTCCATTCCCGCCACAAGCCAGAAGTTGACCAGGATCAGGACGGTGTAACTCAGGGCCACAGCATGAACGACGCTGGCGGGGGAAATGTTTATGATGCGGGAGATAAGACGGCGCGCGGATGGCAAGAGGGTGAGCATCCCCAACAAAGCCAAAATGATCAAGCCCGCCCCCAGTCGGGGTAGTGATTGCATCGCCCGCACCGTTGATTGCGGGTCCAGGCCCTGTTCGGCGTAATGATGCGTCAGCAAAGGGATGTCGGCGTAACGAGCATAGGCAAGGCCCATCAGCAGGAGGAAAACGGCTGCGGCCAACACCGCCGCCCAAAGGCCGATCAGACACGCATAAACGAGGACGCCCGACCTCCGCTTCGCGGGCGTCGCCATGCGGCGTTTATCCGCCACATTGGCCAACCATAGCAAGAAGATGAAAGGCAGTAAGAAGAGAATCGACAAGAAATATCTCATGGCGTTCCGGACGGCGTCAGAGCTGCGCCTGGCGCTTCGTAGTATAAATGAAGCGTGAAAATATGAGCAACCTGGAACAAAAAGTGACTCCTTTTGCAGAAGGAGACGGAGTGTGAGTATAATCAATCCTGCTTTGAAAATAGAGCACGGATGAACACAGAAAAACACGGATAATTCAAAAAATCTGTGACCGAAGGCCGTGTCAATCCGTGTCCTCGTCTTTCATCGGTATCGGCGCGGGCTCGCCCGCCGTTGGACTGTTCCGTAAATAGGCTCTCCCACGTCATTTCGAGGGAGCGCAGCGACCGAGAAATCCCCTTGCAAGCGAGGAGATTTCTCCTCCCTACGGTCGTCGAAATGACGTAACGAGGAATTTTCGTCCGTATCGCGTGCTGCCGCTCATGGCG
>JALWDV010000387.1 GCA_027036755.1 Anaerolineae bacterium | reverse complement strand
CATGGCTGATGACGCCGATGACGCCATTGGCGAAGCGGACGCGCGTTCCCAGCAAAGCCTTGGGCGGGATGCCGCCAATGCCCGAGAAGCGCAGGAAGCCCTCCTCCTCCACCTGGGTGATGATGAGGCCGATTTCGTCCATGTGCGCGGCCGCCATGATGCGGCGGCCCGAGCCATCGCCTCGCTTCAGCGCGAAGAGATTGCCCATCGCATCCACCTGAATGTCGTCGGCCAGGGGCTCCACGTGCTGGCGGATCAACGCCCGCACTTCATCCTCGAAGCCGGAGGGGCCATAAGTTTCGACCAGTTGTTTGATCAATGCTTTCATAGAGAGACTTGCTCCTTTTCTGCCATGCGCCCCGCCGGAATTGCGTTCCGGCGGGTTTTACGCCTTGTTTTTGGGGATGTGGGTTAATGCCCAACTGCTTTCGGCGGATCGCATATCCGCCTCGACGCAAAATTTCAATCTCTTCGCGCCTTTGCGTTCCTTCGGCGAGGCCCTTCACTTTGTTCAGGACAGGCTCAGGACATGCTTTGCGTGAGACATCCATCCTTTTCATCTGCGAGAATCAGACTGTTTTAGATTTTTCTGCGTTCTATCGTTCATGCCAGGCCGTGCAGCGTCGCTTTCACCAAATCGATGCCATGCCAAAAATCAGCCAGATCGGCGATGGCGATGGGGCTGTGGATGTAGCGGGCCGGGGTGGAGATGATGGCCGCGGGCGTCCCCCAATAGCGGGCGAATCCCGCGGCGTCGGTGCCGCCCACGTTGGGGTGTTTGAACTGGTGGGGGATGCCGTTGGCCTCGGCCGTGCGCAAAATGTGTTGCAACAGCCAGGGCGGCGTAATGTGTGAGCGGTCGGTGGTGGTGATGGCCGGGCCCTGGCCCAGCCGCGTGGTAGGCGGCGTTTGCTCCTGGCCCCAGCGCCCGGGCAGGTCGGGGCAGAGGGTGCCTTCCAGGATGAGGGCGACGTCCGGTTTCAGGCGGGAGCCCGCGGCCAGCGCGCCCCGCAATCCGATCTCCTCCTGCACGGTGAAGACGCCCACCAGGTCGAAGGGGAAGGGTTCGCCGCTCAGCAGCTCGATGAGGGCCGCGCAGCCCAGGCGGTCGTCGAAGGCCTTGCCGCTGATGCGGCCCGCGCGGGGCAGGGGCGCGCTCGGGGCGGGCGCTTCGCCCGGGGCTAGAAATCGGAATGGGGTGCGGA
>JALWDV010000386.1 GCA_027036755.1 Anaerolineae bacterium | reverse complement strand
AGACCATGTGCAATGCGCACCCAGGTATCAGTGGCCGCGTCCGCGGCGGCGATCCACCCAGCTCGACTCTCCTGGCGGCATTCAATGGCGAGACGCTCTCCGGCGACTGGAAAATCACCGTCAGCGACCACGCCGAAGAGGATGTTGGCCAGTTGAATCAATGGTGCCTGGCTCCAAATCGCTGCATGGGAACGACATCTGATGTCACAGATCTTGCCATCACCTATTCGGGAAACGATGTCATACTTTCCTGGAAAGACGCAGGAGCGAGCCAGTACTACATTTATCGCTCCACCGCCCCCTATTTTACGCCCGACGACGCCACAAACCTGCTCGATGTCACCGATACTGCCAGCTATACGGACGGAAATGCGATGGGCGGCCTCGTAAACTACTACTACAAAGTCATCGGAAGCGACACCTGTCCGCCTTCGGAGCCCGACTACGCCGAGCGCGTGGGGAAATTCGAATTTCCGATGGCGCCGGGCGTGAACTGACATCACGCCCCGGGGCGGCCCGCGGCCGGCAGCAGCCCGAACAATCCCTTGCCTGAAAAAATCCTCTGCAAACCAGCGGCCCCCTCCCCTGCAAAGGAGCGAAGCGACTGGCGGGGGAGGGCCGGGGTGGGGGCAAAGCTCTGCGGCCAAGGCTGCAAAACTGACGAACGCTGTCTTGAACATTGGCTCAGCAGGCCTACCTTAATAGTTACCGCCCCCAATTTTTTTGAATGTCTTCGCGTCGTGTCTTCGTGGCAAAAGAGGATGATTGGGGGTCAACTACCTGCTACAAGGAGGCGTAGGCCGTTGGATGGTTGGCTGCTTGCGCTTGTGTCCAGCCGGATATGCGATCCGGCGGGCTGAGCAGGAAAAGTGCGCCGGATCGCACATCCGGCGCGGCGCATTATCACAGCAAACCATACAATCTTTTCGGCCTTCGTGTACTAAATGGTCTCTGTCACCTTGTGGATGCCGCGGGGTTGATCGATGTCGTAGTCGCGGGCCGCGGCCAGATACATGGCCAGCAACTGGCCCGGCATGATGGTGATGAGCGGCGAGAGCCATTCGGGCGCGCCCGCAGGCAGACGCAGGGGAATGCGGGCGTCGGCCAGCGTGGCGTCATCATCACTGATAACCAGCAGTTCGGCCTGACGGCTCTTGACCGTGGCCATGAACTCGTGCATCTCGGGCAGCATCTTGCCCGAAGGTGCAATGACCACGACGGGGAAGCCGTGTTGAACCAGCGCCAGCGGCCCGTGCAGAAAATCCGCGCTGCTGTACGGCTCCACCACGGTGTAGGTGAGCTCCTTCAGCTTCAGGGCCAGCTCGAAGGCGGTGGCGTAGTTGTAGCCCCGGCCTACGGTGACGCAGGCGGAGAGGTAGCGATAGCGCTCGGCCACGCGCGGGATGTCCTGCTCGATCTCGAAGACCTGGGCCATGCGGTCGGGCATCTGCATCAGCTCATCCAGCCGCGCCGCGTCGCCGCCCAGCAGGGTGCTGAGCAGGGCGATGGCGGCCAGCTCGGTGGTGTAGGTCTTGGTGGCGGCCACGGCCAGCTCCTCGCCCGCGTGCAGCGGCAGCACGAAATCAGCGGTCTGGGCAAGATCGGAGTCGGGGATGTTGGTGATGGCCGCGGTGAGCGCGCCCTGCTTGCGGGCCTCGGCCAGCACCGAGACGATGTCCGGGCTCTTGCCGCTCTGACTGACGCCCAGCACCAGGGCATTGCCGAACAGGGGCGGCTGATGGTAGATGGTGAACAGGCTGGGCGTGGCCAGGGCCACGGGCAGGCGGTTGTGAGCGCCAAAGAGATATTTGGCGTAGCGGGCCGCGTTATCGCTGGTGCCGCGGGCCGCGATCATCACGTGGCTGATGCCCCGCCGTCGAATTTCGGCCGCCAGCGCCTTGATCACCTCCTGATCTTCCTGCAAAAGCCGGGCCACGGCCGCCGGTTGTTCGTGGATTTCCTGATAAAGGTGGGTTTGTTCGATCATAATGCTGTTTCGTAAATAGGCTCTCCCACGTCATTTCGAGGGAGCGCAGCGACCGAGAAATCCCCTTGCAGACGAGGGGATTCTTCCTCCCTGCGGTCGTCGGAATGACGTAACGAGGGATTTTCGTTCGTTATGTGGTGAGCAATCGTTCATGCGACTGTTTAGTCTTCGAAACCGTTTTGGGCGATGACCTGGCTGTACCACTTGCCGCTTTCTTTGACAATGCGCTGCTGGGTCTCGTAATCGACATAGACGACGCCAAAGCGTTTGGTGTAGCCAAAAGCCCACTCAAAATTATCCATGAAAGACCAGACGAAGTAGCCGCGCAACGGCGCGCCGCATTGGATGGCGTCGTGAGCGGCTTTGAAATGCTCTTTCAGATAAGCCAGACGTCGATCGTCGTGGACGTGGCCTTCTTTGCACACCTTGTCGGGGAAAGCAGCGCCATTCTCAGTGATGTAGATATTGGCGGGTTGGTAATCGAAATGAAGACGATTGAGCAGGCGGAAGAGGGAGCGGGGCGCGACTTCCCAGCCCATCTCGGTGAATTCCGAATTATCGGTGACGATGGTGGGAGGAAGGTTGTGTCGGGAAGGATCGCGGGCCACGGTGCGGGTGTAATAGTTGACGCCCAGAAAGTCGGTGGGGGCGGCGATGACGGCCATGTCATCTTCTTCAACGAAGTTCACTTTGGCCCCATGCACCCTTTCGAACCATTCGATCACATCGGCAGGATAATGTCGTCCGTAGATGGGATCCAGGAACCAGCGGTTGAGAAAGCCGTCCATCTCGCGGGCGGCGTGATAATCCAGGGCGCTGGGCGAGGCGGGAACCACGTCGGTGAGGTTGAGGGTGATGCCAACCTTCGCTTCTTCGCTGTTGGCGCGGATGCTCGACACAGCCCAGCCATGAGAAAGCAGCAGATGATGGGCCGCGGCCAGAGCCTGCTGAAAATCCTGAATCCCCGGCGCATGGACGCCCATGCCATAGCCCAGAAATGAGGCCACCCAGGGCTCGTTGTGGGTGATCCAATGCTTGACGCGGTCCCCCAGGCGGGCGCTGACTACATCCGCGTAATTCACGAAAGCTTCGGCCGTCGAGCGCCGGGGCCAGCCCCCTTCATCCTGCAACGCCTGGGGCAGATCCCAGTGATAAAGGGTGACGAAGGGCGTGATCCCCCGGGCCAGCAGGCCATCCACCAACCGATCATAGAAATCCAGGCCCGCTTCGTTGACCTTTCCCCGGCCCTGGGGGATGACGCGGGGCCAGGCGATGGAGAAGCGATAGGCTTGCAGGCCCAGCTCGGCCATCAAATCCAGGTCTTGCTCCCGTCGATGGTAATGGTCGCAGGCGACATCGCCCGTTGAACCATCGGAGATTTTGCCGGGCGTGTGCGAGAAGCGATCCCAGATGGATTCTCCCTTGCCATCTTCGTCCCAGGCTCCTTCGATTTGATAGGATGCCGTCGCCGCGCCCCAGAGAAAACCCTGGGGGAATATGATTTTTTCTGCCATATTTTTGCTCCGAAAGGGAAGGTTCAATATCGTGATGTAAGCGCTTTCATTATATCAAATCGCCTGATTTTGCGAAAATCGGCGCCCAATGATTTGCTGCTTTGAAAATAGAACACGGATGAACACAGAAAAACACGGATAATTCAAAAAATCTGTGACCGAAGGCCGTGTCAATCCGTGTCCTCGTCTTTCATCGGTATCGGCGCGGGCGCGCCCGCCGTTGGACTGTTCTGTAAATAGATAGGCTCTCCTACGTCAGTTCGAGGGAGCGCAGCGACCGAGAAATCCCCATGCTAACGAGGAGATTCCTCCTC
>JALWDV010000385.1 GCA_027036755.1 Anaerolineae bacterium | reverse complement strand
TGTTGCGCAAGGCGACGCACACCGGGCGGGTGGGCTCGTCGGCCATCTCAAGAATGATGTTGGCGAAGCCAACGCTGGAGCCGCTGATGGCGCTGCCCAACAGGATGAAGACCCCGCCGTAAAGCCACCCCAGCGATGCGGGCGTGAGCCATGCCAGCCCGGCCGCCAGCATCGTGACAAAGGCCGTGCCCGCGACCACGCTGCGATTGCCATGATGATCCGAAAGCCAGGCCCAGAGGATGTTGGAGACGGCCGCGCCCGCCATTTGCAACGAGAGATAAATCCCCACCGTTCCCAACGGGATGCCCAGGTCTTGTTTGGCGTGCACCACAAAGAAGGGCGCAACCGCCATGGTCAGCATGATCAACGATTGCACCACCAACAGCCATTGCAGGCTGCGGCTGCTTTTGAACAGCATCACCGCCGCGCTCCAGATGGCGTTGCGCCGGGGCAGCACCCGACGCTTGGGCGTGGGCGGCTCTTTGATCATGGCAAAGCCGGTGAGCGCGATGGATAGCGTGACGGCGCTGGCGCCCAGAATGATGGCGAAATTGGTGGGAAAGGGAAAGCGCTCGGGATTGCCCAGCACCCATTTGACGAAATATCCCGCCAGCACCGCCAGTGCATAGCCCAACAGTTGCTTGGAGCCCGAAAAACGCCCGCGGCGTCGGGCGGGAATGGCCCGGGCGAAGATGTCGGCGTAGACCACCGATCCCATGCCGCCCAAAAAGGAGAACGCGCCGAACAGCGTCAGCAACGCGACCAGCACCAGGGTGGGATTGCTGAGGCCGTATTCGTAGACCAGCCAGGCCAGCAAGCCGAAGGAGAGAAATCGAAAGGTGATGATGCCAAGCAGCAGGGGCTTGCGTCGCTTCATCCCATCCACGATGTACGCGGTGTAAAGCTGGGGGATGACCTGCCCGATGCTTTGCAGGGTGGCCATCAGCCCCACCGCGCTGGCCGCGGGCGTGAGCGCCGCCACCAGGCTGGGAAAGACGGTGTGGATGCTGGAGAGCGCGGCCGAGGCCTGGAAGAAGACGCCGTGAATCAGTCCCGCGGTGAAATTGCGGCGATAGTGAGGAGGGAGATGCTTGGCGGGCCGGGAAGACATGGTGGGTTAGTGGTGGGCGTGAACCCGGCGCGGATTGTGTTTCACCTGCCCGGTTTTGATCTCTTCCAGCAGATCCGCGATGTTCTTGTGATCTG
>JALWDV010000384.1 GCA_027036755.1 Anaerolineae bacterium | reverse complement strand
AAGCGTAGAGTTTTTTGTCTGCGGGAGCCAGGTCTGCGGTCTGGCCCGCCACCACGATGCCGATCTCGGCCAGTTGCCTGCGAAATTCGGCGTCGCTGAGTTCGGCCCGCCAGCCGGGGATGGATTCTAGTTTATCCAGGGTGCCGCCCGAAAATCCCAGTCCTCGGCCCGACATCTTGCCAATGGGCTGCCCTGCGGCCGCAACCAGCGGGGCCAGGGCCAGGGTGACTTTGTCGCCTACGCCGCCGGTGGAGTGTTTGTCGGCCACCGGTTTGGTCACGTCGCTCAGGTCCAGCATCTCGCCCGAGCGGGCCATGCTCAGGGTGAGATCGGTGACTTCCTGATCGGTCATGCCCCGCAGCATCACGGCCATGGCCCAGGCCGCAGCCTGATAGTCGGGGATATCGCCCCGGGTGTATCCCTGAATGAAGAAATCTATTTCTGCGTCGGTCAGTTCCAGACCGTCTCGTTTTTTTGCAATGATGTCGACAGCGCGCATGGGTTTATCCTCGTTGATAAAAATAGTAACTACTAAGGTGTAGCCACCACTTTTTGCCACGAAGACATGAAGAGAGGCGAAGGCACGAAGTATTTTTCTTTATTTTCCTTTGTGTCTTCGAAAAACTTCGAGCCTTCGTGGCTTTTGGCGACTTAAAGTCAAGTACGTTAGCATTTACTAAAAATAAGTTGGCTGTACTGAAAAAACCTTCAACACGGAGGCACAGAGCGCACGGAGGAAGAAAAAGGTGAGATTTGGAGAGGAATTTCTCTGTGAACTACCACTATTTTCTCCGTGTCCTCCGTGTCTCCGTGGTGAAATGACCTTTTTGCAGTGGAGCCATAAGTTGTAGCCCCAAGTATACGTCATTTTGGGATTGAAATAGAAGTTGGGTCGGGCGCATTTTGACGAGCGCCCTCAGGCCTGTTATCCTATGGACATGAGCTTTCAATATCCTCCCCGAGAAGATAGCGGCGCGCCATCTGCGCCGCGCCAGATTCCCCCGCGGCAGGCTTCATCACCGCCACTGTCGTCACCCTCGCCCGCCACTTATTCCGTCCGTTTTCCGCAGGGTCAGCCTTACGTCACCTATGCTTTGCTGGCCGTGACCATCGTCGTCTATCTGTTGCAAATGGCCGGAAAACTGTTCTACGGTTTCGATGTGGTGGCCGCGGCGGGGATGAAATCCAACGCGGCCATCGAGGCGGGCCAGTGGTGGCGTTTGATAGCGCCCATATTTTTGCATGGCGGCATTTTTCATATTGGCTTCAATATGTACGCGCTCTATGTTTTGGGTCCGAGCCTGGAGCGTTTTTATGGCAGACTGGGTTTTCTGCTTTTGTATCTGGTGGCGGGCGTGGCCGGGAATGTGTTTTCTTTCATGTTCTCCACCTACAACTCGCTGGGCGCATCCACCGCCATTTTCGGTTTGCTGGCCGCGCAGGGCGTTTTTCTCTATCATCATCGCGATTTGTTCGGAAAGAGCGCGCAACGTTCGTTGATGAATGTGCTCTTCATTGCCGTGATCAACTTTGTCATCGGACTTTCGCCCGGCATCGATAACTGGGGGCATCTGGGCGGGTTCATTGGCGGCGCGCTGTTCGCCTGGTTTGCCGGGCCCAAGATGGAGATCACCGGGCGTCCCCCCAATCTGCAACTGAAGAATGTGCGATCTTCCCTCATCGTCGCGCTGGTGGCTGTGGTGGATCTCATACTGTTTGTCGGCCTGGCTATGGCGCTGGGAGGCGCCAGCGGGTGAGACGGCTCTGGGTTATCCTGCTTGCGTTGCTGGCGCTGGGCGCGCTGTCAGGGCCGCCTGCTCCTTCGCTGGCTGCAGGAGGTGATGACGAAGCTCGGGGCGCCCGGGTTTATTTCACGAGCAAGGCCCAGTTGAATGAACTGGCCGCGCGGCTGGATATCTGGGAGGTGAATCGGGAGGAGGGGTATTTTGTGGCCCGTCTCAGTCCTCGCTCCCTGCATCATCTGCGGGCTATGGGGCTGCGCGTCGAGGTCGAACCGGCCATGACCCAGCGGCTTTATCTCGCTCTGCAGATGTCGCCAGGCCAGACGTCGGGCATTCCGGGCTACGCCTGCTATCGCACGGTGGAGGAGACTTACAGCGATCTGGCGGCTCTGGCCGCGGCTCATCCCGACCTGGCGACCTGGACCGATGTGGGTGACAGTTGGGAGAAGGCGACGCCCGGCGGGAAGAACGGCTACGACCTGTACGCGCTGGCGCTCACCAATCGCAACATCCCGGGCCCCAAGCCCAAACTCTTCGTCATCGCGGCCATCCACGCCCGCGAATACACCACTGCCGAGCTGGCCACCCGCTTCGCGGAGAAGCTGGTCGATGAGTATGGCGTGGACCCGGACGTCACCTGGCTGCTGGATAATTACGAATTTCATCTCATGCCCCAGGCGAATCCCGACGGACGCAAGCGCGCGGAAGCGGGCGGGCTGTGGCGCAAGAACACCGATAATGACGATGGCTGCACTGTCGATCATGTGGATTGGGGCGCTTACTATGGCACGGATTTGAATCGCAACAGCAGTTTCAAGTGGAATTGGGGCGGCGCCAGCAATGACCCGTGCAGCCAGGTCTATCATGGCCCCAGCGCCGCGTCCGAGCCCGAGGTGCAAGCCATTCAGACCTACGCCCAGAGCATTTTCCCGGATCAGCGCGGGCCCAATAATAACGACCCCGCGCCCGCTGACGCCGAAGGCGTGTTCATCACCCTGCACAGTTATAGCGAACTGGTGCTTTTTCCCTGGGGCTGGACTGACGTGCAGGATGCGCCCAACCGGACGGCTTTGCAGACGCTGGGGCGAAAATTCGGCTATTTCAATCAATACGAGGTGTGCAGCAATTGCCTTTACAACGCTTCGGGCACGACTGATGATTTCGTCTATGGCGATTTGGGCGTGGCCAGCTACACCTTCGAGCTGGGAACGACTTTTTTCCAGGATTGCGATTTCTTCGCAAATGACATCATCCCCAAAAACATGCCCGCGCTTCTCTACGCCTTCAAGGCGGCCCGCCGCCCTTACCAAAATCCCAGCGGCCCCGACGCTCTGAATGTAGCCGTCAGCGCCGACGCGGTGGCTGCGGGAACGGCTGTCACGCTTACCGCCACCCTGGATGATAGCCGTTTTTACAGCGGCGGACATGGCGATGAGCCGGTGCAGAACATCCAGGCCGCGCGATACGCCCTCGATACGCCCTCGTGGAAGGGGGGCGTCACCTACGCCATGAGCGCGGTCGATGGCGCGTTCGACGCGACCTCCGAGGATGTGAGCGCCAGCGTCGACACCTCGGACCTGGGCGAGGGGCGGCATATCATCTTCGTCGAGGGGCGGGACGCCGCTGGCGCCTGGGGCCCGCCCACCGCGGTTTTCCTCACCATCGATGCGCCCGCGGGCGTGAGCGGCGGATCACCACCCCATGAAAGAAAAGCTGCCCACCAGAATCGTATCGATGACCATGGCCGCAAAAAGCAGCGCCAGGTGCAGCAATGAGAATTTATACAGGCTGAACGCGTCCTTTTTCTCGCCATTGCGATAGACGCGATACGCCCCCCGCATGAAGATGACGCCGGCGATCAGCGCCACAGCCAGATAAAACCACCCCATGGTTCGCAAAAGCGTCGGCAACAGCGTGCCGATGAAGAAAATCCAGGAATAGATGAGTATCTGGCGGCGGGCTTCATCTTCGCCTAGCGAGACGGGCAGCATGGGCACATCCACCCGGGCGTAATCTCGTTTCACCACCAGCGTGAGCGCCCAGGTGTGAGGCGGCGTCCACAGGAAGACGATGAGGA
>JALWDV010000383.1 GCA_027036755.1 Anaerolineae bacterium | reverse complement strand
ACGCCACATAACACAACATAACGCCACTTAACGCTATATAACGCCAAATAACGCTACATAAGGTAACATAACGTCAGATAACGCCAGAGAACGCCTCATCACGTCACATAACGCCTCATAACGCCATATAACTCCACATAACGCCATATAGCGCCACATAGCGCCTCATAACGCCATATAATGCCACGTAACGCTACAAAACTCCATACAACGCCACATAACGCCACATAACGCCACATAACGCCGTATAACGCCGGAAAGCTCCACATAACGCCACATAGCGCCACATAACGCTACATAACGTCACATAACGCCACATAACGCCACATATCGCCGCACAACGCGACATAACGCGACATAACGCCACATAACGCCACATAACGCCACACGACGCCACAAAAAGCCACATAACGCCAAATAGCGCCACATAACGCCCTATAGCGCCATATATCGCCACATAGCGCAAGATAACGCCCCAAAACGCCCCATACCCCCACATAACGCCACGTAACGCCACATACCGCCACATAACGCTACATAACGCCACATAGCGCCACATAACGCCACACAACATCACATAGCACCACATAGCACCACGTAACACAACCTAACAGCACATAGCGCCACATATCGCCATATAACGCCAAATAACGCCACATACTGCCACATAACGCCACATATCGCCACATAACGCCACATAATGCCACAAAACGCCACATAGCGCCACATAACGCCACATACCATCACATAACACCACATAACGTCACATAACGTCACATGACATCAAATAACGCTATGCAACGTGATATTCCGTCACATAACGCCACATAACGCCAAGTTCTTTGATGAGTGGTCAGCATATCTGGATTATATAACAACCGTGCCTGGGGAGATCATTATTACTGGGGATTTAAATTTCCAGCTTGATGATCCTACGAACATCAACGTTCGCCGGTTCTCTGGACAACTGGATGCTCACCTTCTAATACAACACGTGACTGGAGCGACTCACACAGGTGGCCATACCCTGGATGTGGTTATTACACGTGATGTCAGCTGCATCATCAACAGAATGCCTTCTATTGTTGATCCATGTTTATATGACACAAAAGGAAACCGCTCAGGAGACCATCTTGGAATATATGTGACACTGGATTGTACTAAGCCGCAGCAGATAAAAAAGGAGATCACTTTCCGGAGACACTGTG
>JALWDV010000382.1 GCA_027036755.1 Anaerolineae bacterium | reverse complement strand
CGGTATGGTTGGGATCGAGTTCATGGATGGCGTCGTGCCAATTGTAATCATGGGAGACGGCGTCCGCGGCCGCGTCGTAGCCGCGATAGGCCCGCTTCAGCGCCTCGTGGTCCCAATCGTAGCCGGTGTCTTGCCCGGCGATGACCACCCCTTCCCCGGTGACGCCCGCATCCCAGGCCAGTGGCGCGGCCACCCGCTCGACGCCCCAGGGCGGCGCTCCCATGGGCGCTTGGGCCTGGAGCGCGGGCTCGGGCTGCGGCGCCACGCCGCGAAAAGCCCTGTTGGCCACGATCCGCTGCACCTGGGAGTATTGCAGCAGGCGGGCCAGCAAATGCTCATCCACCTTCACGCGGATGGCGTTCACGGCCCAAAACTGCTGATAGGATGCACCGGCCTGGTTCAGCTCTGCCAGCAGCGGCGCCTGGCTTCTCTGAGCGGCAGTGCGCAGGGTCTCATACACCCAACGGCCGCGGGCGGATTTATCGGGCAGGGCGTAGGCCGGGCTGAGATCGGGCTGGGGCAGTTGGATGATGACATCCGCCTGGCCCCGGGCGTCCAACTGAGCCCACACCTCGGGAGCCACCCGAGAATCGGGCGCAGCGCTGGCCGGATTGATGGCCGCCGA
Organism: Anaerolineae bacterium; assembly: GCA_027036755.1. Classification (GTDB taxonomy): domain Bacteria; phylum Chloroflexota; class Anaerolineae; order J102; family J102; genus M2005. The sequence goes on along the minus strand of JALWDV010000382.1, from coordinate 584 downwards.
CAGCAAAGCAACGGCGGCAATGATGATAAAAAAGAGTGTCGTCTTTTGTTTCATTTCAACCTCGTTAGAGAGTGCGGCGTCTTTGTGTGGCAAGGATAAAAGACAACCGTCAATGGATGACTGCCTCCTTTCCCAGTTTCTCATGGAAAGCAGACAGGTTTCTTATGTGCATGACGACAAAAAGCTCCGCTTCCATACTATCAGTGAATCATGCACCCACACAATCGGCTGCCGCAAACCCGATACTGTCGATACAAACAGAAACGCCTCTGCGGGTATCACTGTTCCGAAAATAGGCTCTCTTACGTCATTTCGAGGGAGCGCAGCGACCGAGAAATCCCCTTGCAGACGAGGAGATTCCTCCTCCCTGCGGTCGTCGAAATGACGTAACAAGGGAGTTTCATCGGTATCGGTGCAGGGACGCCTGCCGTTGGACTGTTCCGTAAATAAGCACTCCTACGTCATTTCGAGGGAGCGCAGCGACCGAGAAATCCCCTTGCAGACGAGGAGATTCCTCCTCCCTGCGGTCGTCGAAATGACGTAGCAAGAGATTTTCATTCGTTATGTGGTGAGCAATCGTTCAT
>JALWDV010000381.1 GCA_027036755.1 Anaerolineae bacterium | reverse complement strand
CCCCCTCCTTTGCTTCCTCCCCCACTCCGGGACGGGCGGGGGAGGAAATATGGAAGAGGGTTTGTATGCGCCGCCCGCCCCTGACGCCTGTCGTTAGCCACCTAAAGCAGATATGAGTGTCAAGATTATCGACACATTCCCTAAATTCCTGACGTGGTGGGAAAGTGCCCAAGGGAAATCCGTGGATGAGCAAATCAAGTCTTGGGCCACGGAATATATGTCGTCATGGCCGGAACTTCTTTCCTTGCAAATAGGCGACTATGAGGCCCAGAGTTTGGATTGGCATCAGATAGCACGGGAACGTATATTCCCCAATTTTGGGGCACGACTTACGGAAATGTACAAGGCACAGCAGGGATTACGGGAGTGGATAGAACCTGTCTACGAACGAGCCCAACAAGTATTGGGTTTTAGGAGCGAGGCCGTCTTTATCATCTATGTGGGCATTGGTTGCGGCGCAGGATGGACAACGAAATATGGGGGCCTACCGGCCATCCTCTTTGGGTTGGAAAATATCGCCGAGTGTGGCTGGAGTGAATTCCCGGCCATACGAGGATTGATTGCCCACGAAATAGGGCATTTGGCCCACTTCTATTGGAGAGAACGGAATGGGCGATCTATTGGAACAGGGCCTTGGTGGCAGCTGTACGAAGAAGGCTTCGCCCAAGTATGCGAAAGCCTAATTTTGGAAATGCCCAGTTGGCATCAAGCACATGGTGATAAAGAATGGCTGGACTGGTGTCAGAGTCATATATCCTGGCTTGCTACTACCTTCCTGGAAACAGTAGATAACAATGCGCCGGTTTCACCGTTCTTTGCCTCGTGGTATACGCTCCATGGCAAGAGCCAGACGGGCTATTTCCTCGGTTATAGAGCAGTGAAGGTGTTGCAGGAGCAGATTGGTTTGAGGAGACTTGCATTGATAGAGAATGTCGAAACATACTTGCGACCGGTACTGGAACAAATAGCAAATAGTGGCTAACCCCGCGTGCAGCGGACGCGGCTGCGCCGCGCGCGAACGTCGGCGGGAATTTCGGGCCGAGGTCATGCGCCAGCGGTGGGGGGAGGACGGCGACGCCGCGCCGCTGACGCCATCGTTAGCTTCTCGCCCAGGCGGGTTGCCCGTGGGGCGCCCTGTGGCAGGGGGAGGTTGTTTCGTATTCGGCCCTGGCGCGTTGGGCCGGGGCGTGGCCCGGCAAAGAAAGTTGTGGC
>JALWDV010000380.1 GCA_027036755.1 Anaerolineae bacterium | reverse complement strand
GGCTGGGGGGGGGCCAAGTCCAGCGGCCAAGGCTGCAAAACTGACGAACGCTGTCTTGAACGTTGGCTCAGCAGGCCTACCTTAGTAGTTATTTTCGAAGTGAGTGTTTTTCGATGCGGTCGAGTTTCAACCGCCGTATGTCAGATGGTACGCATCGATTTTGCGCTCCAACTCTTTGATGCGGCGCTGATGCGCTTCGATGGTTTCTTGCAGGCGCTCCGGAGGCTGGCCGCCGTGCCGGGCCGCGGCGACTTCCAGCCGCCCCAAACGCTCGCGATAGATGCGAAGCTGCTCCTGCCAGTAGATGAGTTGCTCCTGGATGCCAGCCTGCGCCATCTCTTGCACCGAAGCGTCAGAGATCTCGGAATCCTCGATGGTGAGCTTGTCAAAATTTTCGGCCAGCCAACGATGGAAAAAGGCGTTGCCAATGGTCAGGCGTTGCCCATCGGCTGCGCGAGTATAGCCCAATCCCGTCATCACGTAAAGATACATCCGCACATTCGCGACATCGACGCCCACAGCCCGGGCCACGCCCGCCAGATCATCGGCCTTCTCCGTCAGATGCAGCAGGATTTGCCGTTCGGTGGGGGAAAGATGGCGGAATTGCAGGCGAAACAGGGATGAGAGCATGGAATCCACCACGATATCCTGCTTGCGGGGCATCCGCAGGCTATGATCGGGGCGATAGAGGTGATAGCAAAGCCATTGCAAGAGATAAGGATGATCGCCCGTGTAGCGATGAATGCGCCGGATGGCGTCCGCGCTCACCTGCACAGGATGCCGCTGCTGTTGCCGCACCAGAGACTCCGCGTCCTTCCGCTCCAGACCATCGAGATAAAGCGGGGCGAAGTCATAAAGAAAGGGCGAGGTGGGCCAATCGCGGGTGACATCGTGCAGCAGCGAGAGGGATTTGGTCGAGGCCATCACCACCCGCAGATTGGCGGGCCGCTGAAACGCCGCTCGCAGGCGCTGCACGGCCGCGGGCTCGGCCTGGGCGATGGCGATGAGGGATTCGGGCTCATCGATGAGCAGCAGGATGCGTGCATCATGCTTTTCGGCCTGCCGACACACCTTGCGCAACATGTTGGCCGCGTCATCCTGGGCGATAGCCGCCAGATCCACCCCCAGGCGCTCCAGTCTGTCCGCCCGATCCTCCAGTGCGAAGAGCAGCTCATCCCGCAGATCATCCGCAGTGATGCAACCCTGCATGTCCCAA
>JALWDV010000379.1 GCA_027036755.1 Anaerolineae bacterium | reverse complement strand
CGGTGGCAGCGAATTTGGGGACAGGATTCATAGCCATCGCCAACATCGCATTGCTGGAATGCAACGACGATGCAACGTTGTGCGCGTTTCTGGGAGCGGAGTTCAACCGCACCATCCTGCAAATGGCGATAGGACAGCACACCGACATCGTTCGGCGCAGTCAAATGGAGCTGGAGACCTATCGGCAGGTGATGGCCGCAAAATCAGGCAATTTCTTCCTTCTGGGCTCCTGGGCGGGGGCCCGGTTGGTCACCCAAAACGAGGCGCTGCTCTCGCAATTCGAGGGCTTTGGCTACAATCTGGGCATGATGCTGCAACTCAATGACGATTTGAAGGATTTCCGGCAGGAGGGTGGCAAGGGCGATATTGCATCTGGACAATATACGTTCCCCGTCGCGTACGCCCTTTCGGTGGCCTCGCCGCTGGAAAGAAACCGCCTGCAGGGCTTGTTATCCAGGGCGGGCGAGGATGAAGATGCAGAAAGGGAAGCAAAAATGCTGGTGCGCATGTTGGGGGGCGAAGTGTATCTGCTGGCGGAGATGTTGCGCTACCGGCGCCGGGCCATGGCCACCCTCGACGCCATTGGAGTGGAAGGAGAGATGCGCGAGATGCTGAAACGTTATGTGGAGCAACTTTCCTTCAACGCTCGGGAGACGCCGAAGGTCGGGTGAGGGCAGGCCAACGGCAGGCCCGTCGCGCCAGCACAAATCGTCAACTCAAGTTATGCCATTGAGCCCTCCGGGCTGAAGGCCGACCTGCCTCGCCAAGCCTTCCAAGCGAAAGGCGACCAGACATTGAGATTACGGCGTGCTGGTTTATTGGCGATGTTGGGATAAAATACGAACCGATGAAGAAAACGCGTCGTTTTACATGGAAAAATCGCAAGCCTGCGTGGATGGCTTCGACGTTTCTGTTGATAGCCCTCATCAACCTGATTTTCTTATTCTGGAGCGGGTGGGTCAGTGCGCGCAGTCCTTACGACGGCATAAAGCTTTCCTCCACAGACCAGGTGAAAAGCATCGATCCGGACGGGCCGGCGGCCAGGGCGGACATCCGACTAGGCGACACCATCATCGCGATCAACGGCGTGTCGATGAAAGAAATGACATCGCCATACGAAGGCTTGCACCCGGGCGACCAATCGGTCTATTCGGTGCTCAGAAATTCGCAAGTGCTGAACGTGACTGTGAAACTCGATCCCTTGCCTCAGCGCCCCC
>JALWDV010000378.1 GCA_027036755.1 Anaerolineae bacterium | reverse complement strand
ATGTGGTGTTACGTAGCGTTATGTAAACCGATGTGATGTTATGTGACGTTGTCTGACGTTAGGTGATGTGATGTGACGTCATTTGACATTATTTGACGTTATGAGGTGTTATGTGGAGTTATGTGGTGTTACGGGTGTTATGTGGTGATACGTTGTGTTATGTTCTGAAATGTGGTCTTATGTGGTGTTATATGGCGGTATGTGGCGTTATGTGGCGCTATGTGGCGATATTTGGCGTTATGTGGCGTTATGTGGCGTTATGTGGCGTTACGTGGCGGTATTTAACGTTGTGTGATGTTATGTCACGTTATCTGACATTACTTGATGTTATGTGATGACATTTCACGTTAGTTGACGTTATGTGGTGTTATGTGGTGACATGCGTTGTTATAGGTGTTATGTGGTGTTATGTGGTGTTATGTGGTATCATGTGGTGCTGTTTGTGTAATCTGGTGTTATGTGGTGTTGTGTGCTGATATGTGGTGTAATGTCGTGGTAGGTGGCTTTACGTGGCTTTATGTGTCGATATGTGGCGTTATGTGGCGTCATGTGGCATTATGTGGCGATATGTGACTTCATTTGATGTTATTTGACGTTATGTTATGTTATGTGGTATCATGTGGTGTTATGTGGCGTTACTTGGCGTTACTTGGCGCTATGTGGCGTTACCTGGCGCTCTATGGCGTTATGTGGCGTTATGTGACGACATTTGACGTTATTTCACGTTATGTGGTGTTATGTGGTATCATGTGGTGTTATTTGTGTGATGTGGTGTTATGTGGTGTTATGTGCTGATATGTGGTGGTATGTCGTGGTAGGTGGCTTTACTTGGCGATATGTGTCGACATGTGGCGTTATGTGGCGTCATGCGGCGTTATGTGGCGTTATGTGACGTCATTTGACGTTATTTGACGTTATGTGATGTTATGTGGCGCTATGTGGCGTTGTGTAGCGTTATGTGGCGTTAATTGGCGTGAAGTGGCGTTATGTGGCGTTATATGGCGTTACGTCGCGGTATTTAACGTTGTGTGATGCTATGTGACGTTATCTGACGTTACTTGAGGTTGTGTGATGACATTTCACGTTAGTTGACGTTATGTGGTGTTATGTGGTTTTATGTGGTGCTATATGGTGCCATGCGGTGTTATGTGATGTTTTGCGGGGTTATGTGGTGTTATGTGGGGTGGTATGCCGTTATGTGGCGTTATGTGGCGTTATGTGC
>JALWDV010000377.1 GCA_027036755.1 Anaerolineae bacterium | reverse complement strand
GCCAAAGACGGTGTCCAGGACGTAGAGATAGGTGGCGCGGCTGTCGAACATCTCGGGCCAGCCATAGTAGGGTGAATCGGGGTCGGTGATGGTGGCCCAGGCGCCCTGCAGGTCGGGATGGGCGAAGTCGACGCCCGAATCGTTGATCATAACGTTGACGCCAGCGCCGGTGTAGCCCATGTCCCAGGCGGCGCGGGATTTGTGATTGGGGCCTACATCCCACCAGCCCTGAACGCTGGTCGCGTGGAGTGCGTCCTGGGCGGCCTGTCTGTTGGCGACGATGTCCGGCTCGATGCGGATAGGCTCGGGCGGCTGGACGGTGTTCTCTTCGGGCAAGATGCGCACCACATTATCCAGAGACGCGATCTTGAGGATGACGCCCGCGTTGGTTGCGCCAACGACAAGTTGGTTGCCCATGGGATCGACAAATGGCCGGGTCAGCGACCAGATCATATATTGGCTGATATCTGTGCCAGCTTTGACGAAAACGCCGATCTTGACTTCGTCCGAAGCCGACAGGCCGGACATAACGCCATTTTGCAGTCCCAGCTTGTTGAGAAGGAAAGGATGAATTTTGGCCGTGGCCGCGTCTACGCTGGTGCTGACGCCCGGGTCGGTGGTTCCTGGCTGCGCCGCCGCGTTGCCCAGTGGCAATATGGCAAACATCAGGGCGATGGCCAGGACGGGGACAAGCCATTTGAGAAGTTGTTTGTTACGCATGTTTACTCCATTTCTGGGGGAAAGAGGATCAAAAAGTTGATCAGACGATAAGAAATGACGTGCAGATTACGGAAACGCTTGTTGGCAATCCGCTTGTGAGTTCTCCTTATAGGCTCCTCCTTTCAATTTGGCGAGTGATGTGAAACGAGAGAGTTCGTCTTGAAGTTATAAAATAAACGGCATGTGCAAAACGCGTTCATGCCGTTTATAAAACCAAAGAAATACAGTAATTGTTAACGTATGCCAGTCGGTTGCCTTTTCCCACTCAAACCTGACAGATTCTCGCAACCTTGGCGGCAAGATGTGCGGTTTTCAACCAGCAACGAAGTATGCAAGGCTCTGAATCGTTGCCAAAGGAACCTGTCAGGTTAATTCAAGCGAAAACGACTTTGGCATGGTTCAGATCGTCCTTCCATCAGCTTTACAATTTCAATAGGGTCAACGCCTGGCAAAGCACGTCAAACGTAAAGCGTCAAACGTCAAAACGTGGCGAAACAGGCTCTTTTT
>JALWDV010000376.1 GCA_027036755.1 Anaerolineae bacterium | reverse complement strand
ACATCCCTGGTCATCATCTCCCGCCTGCGCCGGAGCAAAAACCCTTTCACCACGCCGGGCAGGGATCATCTCTCGCATCGATTGGTCAAAATGGGATATTCCCGACGCGAAGCTGTGTTGCTGCTTTATCTTTTAGGCAGCATTTTTGGTATGATAGCAGTCTTCGTCACCCAGGCCACAACGATGGAAGCCGCCATTGTCGGGCTGACATTCTTCGCGATGGCCGTGGCGGCCATCATTTACCTGGAAAACGTCATTCGTCAACCTGATTGAAAACCTCCCGCCGGATGCGGGCAAAAAATATACAGCATCCGACTTTCTCGTTAGCAATCCCCCATTTCAAGGAGTAACGATTTTGAAACGCAAACATTTCTTCTTGCTGATTTTACTTATCCTTAGCATCGCACTGGCGGCTGGCTGCGCCAAACCGCCGGCGGAACAAGGCGGCGAGGCCACGCCCGCGCCCGAGGCGACGGTGGCCCAGGCTCCGGCGTCGGATGATGCCACGCCCACGCCCGAAGACGTGGACATCCCCGCCTACATGAAAAGCTGGCCCATGGCGCCCCACATGTTCATCGATCCCGATAAAATTTACGTGGCTACTTTCAAGACCGAGAAGGGCGATATCGTGGCGGAACTGGACGCGAAGAACGCGCCCATGACCACCAACAACTTCATCTTCCTGGCCAAAGAAGGCTTCTACGACAACACCACCTTCCACCGGGTCATTCCCGACTTCATGGCCCAGGGTGGCGATCCCACGGGCACGGGCACAGGCGGCCCGGGCTACACCATTCCCGATGAGATCACGCCCGACATGCACTTCGACCGTCCGGGCCTGCTGGCCATGGCCAACGCCGGGCCCAACACCGCGGGCAGCCAGTTCTTCATCACCTACGCCCCGGCCCCCTGGCTCGATGGCAATTTCACCATCTTCGGCGAGGTCATCGAGGGTATGGATGTGCTGAAACAACTGACCCCGCGCGATCCCGAAAAAAATCCCGAAACGCCCGGCGACAAGCTCATCACCGTGACCATCAGCGAAGCTGAGACCTCGCGTCGCCCGACGCCCACCCCCACTCCCACGCCCTTCCCGCCCGACGCCGCCAATGACGATCATTTCATGGCGGACATGCCCCTGGAAGATCGCATCGGCTATTGGAATTCTCCGCCCGAAAACATCCTGGAACCGGGCAAAATCTACGTGGCTAACATTGAAACCGATGAAGGCGACATCCAGGTGGAGCTATTGGCCGACAAAGCGCCGGAGAACGTCAACAACTTCATCATCCTGGCCAACAACGGTTACTACGACGGCACGCGCTTCTTCCAGGTCATTCCCGATACCGATAACCCCGAAGACGGGAACATCGTCGCCATTGGCGGCGATCCCAGCGGCACGGGCACGGGCACGCCCGGCTACGTCATCCCGGACGAACTTTCGAAGGATGAGGTTTTCAACGACGTCGGCTGGGTGGGCAGCGCCCAGCCCGACGCCAACCAGAACGGGGGAGCGTTCTTCATCACCCTCAAGCCCGCGCCCTGGCTTTCCGCTCACTTCACGCCTCTGGGGCGGGTCATTGGCGGACAGGAGGTGCTGGAGAAATTTCAGCCGCTGAATCCGCAAGAAAATCCGGATCAGCAGGGCGTTTTGATCAAGCGCATCACCATCTCCACCACCGATAAATCCCTGCTGCCCACGCCAACGCCCACCCCCACGCCCTTCCCTCCGGTCATGCCCCAGGGCGACGAACGGCCTCTGAGCAAAATCCCGCCGGCCGAGCGCAACAACTACTTCAACGCGCCGCCCGAGATGCAGATCGACGAAGACAAGGATTATCAGGCTGTCATCCGCACCGAAAAGGGCGACATCACCCTGGACCTGTACGAGCAGAAGACGCCCGTCACCGTCAACAACTTCGTGGTGCTGGCCCGTCTGGGCTATTACGATGACACCACCTTCCATCGGGTCATCCCCGACTTCATGGCCCAGGGCGGCGATCCCACGGGCACCGGCGCGGGGACGCCCGGCTACACCTTCGAGGATGAATTCGTGGATGAGCTGCGTTTCGATGGCGAGGGCGTCCTGGCCATGGCCAACCGCGGGCCCGACACCAATGGCGCCCAGTTCTTCATCACCCTGGCCGAAACCCCCTGGCTGAACGACAAGCACACCATCTTCGGCAAGGTCATCGATGGCATGGACGTGGTCAAACAACTGAAGGAGCGTGACCCGCAGACCGCCACCGAACCGGGCGATAAGATCATCCGCATCGACATCATCGAAAAGTAACGAGAAAGGCATGGTTCAGTTCCTCCATCTGGCATCTTTACAATTTCAGGTGGTCAACGCCTGACAAAGCGCGTCAAGCGTAAATCGTCAAACGTCAAAGCGTTGCGAAATGACTTTTTTTGACGTTTGACGTATGACGTTTGACGGAGAAAATTGTAAAAATCCTTTTGAAAGAGACTGAACCATATCCGAAAACGATCTTCCGTTCATCTCTCAATTTCTCACGTTTCAAACACCCATTATGGCTCGATACACCGCCCCCCCCTCCATGCAGATTGATCCTGCAAAACATTACTACGCCACCATCAAGACCAACAAAGGCGACATGCGCCTGGAGCTATACGCTGACAAAGCGCCGATGACGGTCAACAACTTCGTCTTTCTGGCCCGCGAGGGCTTTTACAACGGCGTGCCATTCCATCGCGTGATCAAAGACTTCATGATCCAGACTGGCGATCCCACGGGCACTGGCCGCGGCGGGCCTGGCTACCGCTTTCCCGATGAGATCCATCCCGAGCTGCGCCATGATGGCCCGGGCGTGCTCAGCATGGCCAACGCCGGGCCCAACACCAACGGCAGCCAGTTCTTCATCACCCACGTAGCGACTCCCTGGCTGGATGGCAAACACACGGTGTTCGGCAAGCTGATCGACGGCTCCAAAACCCTTTACGCCATCGAACAAGGCGATTACATCGACTCCATCGAGATCGAGGAAACCGACTGATCCCACACCGCCTCTGACGTGAAAAAGCCCCAGCTTAGCTCCAGACAGCAAGTCTTCCTGCGCATAGGTCTGGCCATTGTCATTACGCTGTTCGCCATGGCAGCGTTATGGTTCCTGCGCGAGAGCGGCGCGCTGCAAAATCTGGGCTATGTTGGGGTTTTTCTTGTGGGTATGTTGGCCAACGCCACCATCCTTTTGCCCGCCCCCAGTTGGGCGCTGACCATCGCCGCGGGCGCGACCCTCAATCCGTTGATGGTCGCGTTTGCCGCGGCCGCGGGCGAGGCGTTGGGAGAGATCACGGGCTATCTTGCGGGCTCTTCGGGCAGCATCGTGCTGGAAGACAGGGAAAGTTACCAGAAATCGGCCCGCTTGATGAAGCGCTGGGGCGTCTGGTTCATCATGGCGCTGGCCTTCATTCCCAATCCCGCCTTCGATATCGTGGGGATCATCGCCGGCGCGTTACGGATGCCCGTGCCTAAATTTCTGTGGGGCGCCTTTCTGGGGAAGCTCGTCCGGGCGCTGTTGCTGGCCTATGGCAGCTATGGCGTATTCAATCATTTTTGGGGCCGATAGGCCGCGAGGGCCGATCATCCCGACGCGGTACGTACTCAAAACACCCCAATCCTTGCCGCCGACTTGCCCGTCATGGCGGCATAGGTGGTATACTTGGGGCTGATTAAACGTTTGAAGGATGAAAATCCCTCGTTACGTCATTCCGACGACCGAAGGGAGGAGGAATCTCCTCGTTAGCATGGGGATTTCTCGGTCGCTGCGCTCCCTCGAAATGACGTAGGAGAGCCTATTTTCGGAACAGTCCAACGGCGGGCGAGCCCGCGCCGATACCGATGAAAGACGAGGACACGGA
>JALWDV010000375.1 GCA_027036755.1 Anaerolineae bacterium | reverse complement strand
CCCGGCGATAAGGTCATCTTTGGCGGCAACTTCACCCTGGCCAGCGGGCATTCGCTGGATGGCGATCTGGTCGTCTTTGGCGGGACCGCCGTTGTGGAGCAAGACGCTAGGGTGAATGGCGATGTCGTCGTCATTGGCGGCGCTACAACCATCGATGGTGTTGTCCAGGGCGATGTCGTCGCCCTGGGCGGCGTCATCCACCTGGGGGCCAACGCGGTTGTCGATGGCGACGCCACCGCCATCGGCGGCGTCATCCAGCGCGACCCCGGCGCGCAGGTGCGCGGCAACATCGTCGAGACGAATTCGCAGGAGAAAGAGGGCGCTATCGGCGAGATCGGGCCCGGCGTCATTCGGGTTACGCCTCCCGCTCCGGGCGAATGGGAAGGCCAGTTCAACGATCTCCCATTTTCCGCAGGGCATCACGGGCCTTTCTCATGGCTTTTTCGGATGTTCCTGGGAGGCTTGTCCGCCATCGCATGGACGGCTATCCTAGCGGCCCTGGGCGTCTTCCTGATCTTGTTGGCTCCCCGCTCCACCGAGCGGGTGGCGGTGGCCATGCGCAGCAATCTCATCCTCGCTTTTGCTGTGGGATTGGGCGTCACCTTGCTCATGGTCCCCATCATCTTGCTGCTCGCCATCACCATCTGCCTGATCCCGGTCGCCGTTGCCATTCCCTTTATCTGGCTGGCCTCGTTGCTCTTCGGCTGGCTGGCGCTGGGATGGCTGCTGGGCAAAGAGCTCCTGAAGAACACCCAAAACGCCACTCCCATCTGGGAGGTGGTGGTGGGCGTGGCCATCCTCACCCTGTTGTGGCGGTTGCCCTTCATTCTGCCCTTCATTGGCGGCGCGGCTTCCTTCCTGGTGATGTTCGTGGCGGGCAACATCGCCATCGGGGGCGTATTGCTCACCCGCTTCGGCTTCCGGGATTACCCCGCAGGCCCGGCGCAGCCTGCCACGCCGCCGCCTCCGCCCGAAAGCGCTTTGCCCGCCGAATCCACCGTGCCCGCAGAGCCCGCAACCCCGGCGGAGCCTGAGCAGCCCATCATCCCGCCGCCCCCGGCCGAATGACATCTGCGCACGATATGAAACGAACGCCCGACCAACAACCGCTGGCCGGGCGTTTTTTTTGCGCTGTGCGGATTAGCGCCTTATCAATGGAATCCTTGCTCGCTAGGGAAAAATATCTCACGCAAAGACGCAGAGCCGCAAAGGGAAAAAGAGGCAAAGAAAAAC
>JALWDV010000374.1 GCA_027036755.1 Anaerolineae bacterium | reverse complement strand
TTCGCGGGCCACGCGGCGCACCTCGCCCGAGGCCACCAGCTCTGCAGCCCTGGCCATGTGGGGGGCCATCACCGCATCCTGGGGGATGAAGGGGATGTGCTCGCGGATGAGCTGGTACACGGGCGCAGTGCCTTTGCCCAACTGCATCTCCTCTCCCAACGACTTTTTGCGGAAGTCGATGGCCTGGGCCGCGGCCATGAGCTCGATGCCCAAAATCTGCTCCAGATTGCGCAGCACCCGCCGCGCCTGCCGCCCGGAGATGGGGCCGTTGGACACGTGGTCTTCCACATTGGCCGAGGTGGGGATGCTATCAGCGCTGGCCGGGAAGCAGAGGGCCTTGTTTTCCGAAGCCAGGGCCGCCGCGGTGTACTGGGTGATCATAAAGCCCGAGTTGAGGCCGCCGTTTTCGGTGAGAAACGCGGGCAGCAGCCCGCCATTGCTGGCCCGATCGGTCATGCGGTTCAAGCGCCGCTCCGAGATGTTGCCCAGCTCGGTCATGGCCAGGGCCAGATGATCGTAGGCGATGGCCAGGGGCTCGCCGTGGAAGTTGCCGCCGCTGATGGCTACGGGCCGACCATCCTCCTCGAAGAAGATGAGGGGGTTGTCGGTGACGCTGTTGAGCTCGATGGCGACGATGCGCCGGGCGTTTTCCACTGCATCGGTGCAGGCCCCGTGCACCTGGGGGATGCAGCGCAGCGAGTAAGCGTCCTGAGGGTCTTCTGATGGGGCCTCGCGCACGAAATCGGAGCCGTCGATGAGATAGCGCAGCAGCTCGGCGGTGGCGATCTGGAAAGGATGGGGGCGCACCGCGTGAATGCGAGGATCGAAGGCTGCGGGCGTGCCGTGCAGGGCCTCCAGGGTCAGGGCTCCGGCCACATTGGCCGCAAAGATCGCGTTTTCCGCCTCCTCCACGGCCAGACAGCCCAGGGCCACCATGAACGCGGTGCCGTTGGTCAGGGCCAGACCCTCTTTGGGAGCCAGCTCGATGGGGGAGAGTCCGGCCTGGGCCAGGGCTTGCGCGCCGGGCATGATCTCGCCGCCCAACTCGGCCTCGCCCTCGCCGATCATGACCAGCGCGATGTGGGCCAAAGGCGCCAGATCGCCGCTGGCTCCCAGCGAGCCCTGCCGGGGCACCACGGGATGCACGCCCCGCTCGATCATGCGCAGCAGCAGCTCGATGGTTTGGACGCGCACGCCCGAGTAGCCCGAGGCCAGGGTGTTGGCCCGCACCAGCATCATCGCCCGCACGATGTCCGTATCCAGGGGATGACCGGTCCCCGCGGAATGGGAGCGCACGATGTTGATCTGGAGCTGGCGCAGTGCGTTCTTGGGGATGATGGTGTTCTTGAATGCGCCGAATCCGGTGTTGATGCCGTAGACCACCCGGCCATCTGCGATGATTTTTTCCACCGCCTGACTGGCCCGGGCCACGGCCTCGCGGGCCTGGGGAGTGAGCTCCAGCGAGATCTCGCCAGGTTGGGCTCGGGCCACGGTGATGACGTCGGGAATTGTGAGGTTGTTGCCGTCAAGCAGAAGTTGCGTCATTGGATTACATTTGGGTGAGAGATGGATTTATGACTCGTTGAGCGTCGCCCGCACTCGGTCGAGCATGATCAACGTGGCCAGGTTGTGGACGGTGTTGCCGTAGCGGAAGGTGTTTGGGTCGGTGTAGTCGTTGCTGTCTGCAATGCTGAGATGGATGTTATCCGGGCCTGTGCCGCGATTGGGCAGGGTGTCGGCCAGTTTGTCGAAGTCGACCAGCGGAACCTTGTATTTTTCGGCGATTTTTTTGATGGATTCATTGTTGCGATTATCCCCTTCGAAACGATCCGCTTTGGTGAAAAGCACAGGCACGACGCCCTGATCGATGATATGGCTGACGATCTTGTCGTAGTTGGTCTCGAAGGTGACCTGGGGCGCGTCGTCGTTGGTGCCCAGCAGCACCAGCATCACGCTGGGGTTGTTCAGCCGGATTTCGCAATCGAGGAGGTTCTCGTTGGGCTCGCACCATTCCTTGTCCGCCCACATGGGATCAAAAACCGACCAGGTGTGCAGCCCCACATGGATTCCGACGCCGTAGCGGTCGAATGAGCCCGCGTAATGATCGATGGCGTCTTGCAAAAAGGCGTAATCGCCCAGGTTGTAGGTTCCCAGATTGGGGTCTTTTTGATCGAAAACCCGCAAAAAGTAGGGGTTGGCGATGAGGCTGTCGCCCAGTTTGGAGAAGGCGTGCGGATTCCGGCCCATCTCCTGTCCCCGGGCGTAGATATCCCTCACATGCGCCTTGGTTTCGTCATCCATGATGATGAAATCGCTGTAAGGGACGCCGTTGAGGGTGGAGGGCGGCGTGGGCGTGGCGGTGGGCGCAGGCTCAGCGGTTGCGGTGGGAGGCGTCGTGGCCACGGGAGTTGACGGCGTGGCCGTGGCTGTGGGTTGTTCGGGCGTGGCTGTCGCCGTCGGCTCGGGCGCAGGGGTGTTGGTGGGCGCAACCGGGGCGGGCGTGGCGGTGGGAATGTCGGTGGGCGTTGGCGCCGGCGTATCGGTGGGCGCGGGCGTTGGGGGCTCGGGCGTGGGCAAGACCGTCGGACGACGGGCGCACGCAACCAGCATCAATCCCGCCAGCAGGATGGAAACAAAGAGTAAGATTCGCGAAGATGACATTCGGAGGAAGTCCTTGTCGTTCTGAGAGCCTGGCGGTATTTTACCATACAAACGGATGTCGAGCCTCACCCCGGGAGATGCTGCTGAGCACAGCGCATTTGCCATGTGTGACGCGTCCAAAGATGATATAATAATCGACGACATTTCATCGATCACCCCCTTCTCTGGAGATAATTATGAGCAAATATCACGGCTTCGAGCTCCTCGAAGCGCGCGACATCCCCGAAATCAACAGTCATGTCCGGCTGTTTCGACATATCAAAACTGGCGCCCGCCTCCTCTCCGTCGAAAACGACGATGAGAACAAGGTCTTTGGCGTGGGATTCCGCACCCCGCCCGAAGACAGCACCGGCATCGCCCACATCATGGAGCACAGCGTGCTGGCCGGATCGCGCAAGTATCGGGTGAAGGAGCCCTTTGTCGAGCTGATCAAAGGCTCGCTCAATACCTTTCTCAACGCTTTCACCTATCCCGACCGCACCGTCTACCCCGTCGCCAGCCAAAACCTGAAGGATTTCTACAATCTCATCGACGTGTATATGGACGCGGTGTTTTATCCCTTGCTGCGCCCCCTCACCTTCCGGCAGGAAGGATGGCATTATGAGATCGACGAAGAGGAGAACATCAGCTACAAGGGCGTGGTGTTCAACGAGATGAAGGGCGTGTACGCGTCTCCCGATAGCGTGCTGAACGAAATGATCCAAAACAGCCTGTTCCCCGACACCATCTACAGCCTGGATTCCGGCGGGCATCCTCTGCACATCCCCGATCTCACTTACGAGCAATTCAAGAGCTTCCACGACGCATACTATCATCCCGCCAACGCCTGGATTTATTTTTATGGCGATGATGATCCTGAAAAGCGCCTGAAGCTGATGAACAAATGGCTGAAGGAATTTGGCCCGGAGAAGGTGGATTCCCGGGTCGCGGCCCAGCCTCGCTGGACCGAACCGCGGGCGCTGCGCAGGCCGTTCATGGCGGGCGAAGATAGCAAGGCTTTCGTCACCCTGAACTGGCTGCTGGATGAAAGCGGCGACGCCGAGACGACCCTGGCCCTGGATGTGCTGAATCACATCCTCATGGGCGCGCCCGCCTCGCCCTTACGCAAGGCCCTCATCGATTCGGGCCTGGGCGAAGATGTGGCGGGCGGCGGCCTTGAGGACGAGTTGCGGCAGCATTTCTTCGCCGCGGGCCTCAAGGGAACATCCGAAGACAAGGCCGACGCCATCGAG
>JALWDV010000373.1 GCA_027036755.1 Anaerolineae bacterium | reverse complement strand
AGCTGCTGCAATTGCGGCTTCAGACGCTCCGCGTCAGCCACCATGGAGCGGAATTTATAGGCCATGAAGGGCTTGCCGTTGCGCCCGATCCGCTTCTGGATGAAGAAGATGGGGCCGGGAGAATCCATTTTGATGGCCAGCGCCAGAACGCCCATGACGGGCAGCGCGACGATCAGCCCCAGGCCGCCCAGGGTGAGATCCATGATGCGCTTGATGGCGAATTGCGGGCCTGCAATGGCGTGGGGCTTGACGCTGATGAGGGGGACGCCGCTCAGCACCTCGATATCCACCCGATCCAGGCTGAGTTGCAGCACGTCGGGGACGACCCGGGCCTTGACATTGGCTTGCTGACATTGCCGCAGCACGCTCATAATGCGACGATGATATTGCCAGGGCAGGGTGATGATAACCTCATCCACGTGATGTTCGGCCAAAATCTGAGACAGATTGTCGATGGAGCCCAATCCGACGAAGGGGCCCAGATTGCGCTCGCCTTTCTGAGGATTGTCATCCAGAAAGCCCACGGCCCGATACCCCAAACCGGGTTCAGCCAACAGGGTGCGCATAATGGTGCGACTCATTTCGCCCGCGCCCACCAGCAACACGCGCCGAATGCCAATCCCCCGCTGCCGCATTTTGATTTGAACAAACCGATAAACGAGATGCGAAAGGGTGGTGAACAGCAAGATAAATCCGCCCGCCATGCCATACACCAGCCGGGAATGGTAGAGGGGCTGGAACATGTAGTTCCCAACCATCAGCACGATGGTGACGATGGCGGTGGAGGTGAACAGCTTGCTGAACTCGGTGAAAGAGCTGACGCCTCGGGGCAGGGTGTAGACGCCCTGCAGATAAAAAGTAAGCAGGGTGAAGACGCTGGCGATGACCGCAATCCCGAAATAAAATCTAAAATCGGTGTAATAAGCGGGATCGACGCTGTGATACCATTGCCGCTCATAACGCAGCCACCAGGCCACATAGAATGCGGCGACCACCAGCAGCGCGTCCGTGGCAGCCAGGATGACTTTCTGGTATCTGAGCAGTCGTTTAGCCATGAGTTTGGTTCAGGACGCGGGCGTAGACTTCAGCCGTGCGCGCGGCCGTTTGCTCCCAGGTGAACCGGGCGGCATGTTTCAGACCCCGGTCGCGCATGTGCTGCAATTCTTCGGGAGATTCTTCCAGGACGCGCCAGATGGCCGCGGCCAGGGCGTCGGGATCGTCGGGATCGATGGTGAGGGCGGCGTCGCCGGCGACTTCGGGCAAACTGCTGACGTTGGAGGTGATGACGGGCGTTCCGCAGCGCATGGCTTCGGCCACGGGCAGCCCGAATCCCTCATAGCGGGAGGGATAGACGAACAGGGTGGCGGCGTTGTAGAGCCAGGGCAGATCCTCCCAGGGCGCGAAGCCGAGAAAACGGATGTTTGATTCCAGGCCCAGAGCCTGCACCCGTTGGAAAATCCGCCCGAAATGCCAGCCTTTGCCGCCGCCAATGAGCAGCGGGAGCGGCTCGCGGGCCATGCGGCGATAGCGGGCGTAGGCTTCGATGAGGCCCAGATGGTTTTTGCGGGGCTCAAGGGTGCCGACCATAAGGATGAAGCGCTGAGGCCATCCCTTTCGATGCCGGTAGGCTTCGATTTGTTCCACCGGCAGCGGGCGATAGCGCTCATCCACGCCCGAATAGATGACATGAATCTTTTCCCGGGGCGTTTGCAGAAGCTCTTGCAGGTCGCGGGCGGTGGCCTGAGAGACGGCTATCACCGCCTGGGCGCGGCGGCAACTGTGCGCGGTGATGCGGGCAAGATAGCGCTGCTTGTTTTTGGGAAAAGCCTCGGCGAAGCGAATGAAGGTGAGATCGTGGACAGTCACCACCGCGGGAAGCCGGGCGGCCAGGGGCAGGGCGTAGGCGAAGCCATGCAGCAATTGCAAGCGCCTGCTTTCCCAGGCCACGCGGGTTTGCTCCCACAGGATGCGCCCGGGCGGGGCCGCAGGGAATCGGACGGGACGATGCACCGAAACGCCCGCGGGCGGCGCATAGGCCCGATCCATCACGAACGCGCGGTAATCGAACTGCGGAGCCTGCCGGGGCAGATGCGCCAGCAGATTTGCGCTGTATTGATGAATGCCCGCGCCGCGATAAGTTGGGGCGGTGGAAAGCAGGGTGGCCATCAAGCCAATGGTCGGGCGAGAGGCTGAAATTGTCACGCCCGTATTATAAGGCATCGATTGGTAAAATAGCTAACAAAACGGAACGCGCCATATTCTTTTGCGATGGGCGGTTTCAATGCGATTCTGTACCGTTTCCATTCTTTCAAATCTCTCTGACGACACGTTCATTGCAAGGGTGTCGTCCTCGCCAAATCAGCGCTGTGCGTGCGCATCGCCATTGGCGTTCTATTCGATGCGCAATGCGATGCGCTATAATTTCGACAAGGTTCATCTCCGCCTGCGCCATCCCTTCCGTCTGGCAAGCGAATGACGGTGGGGAAGAAAGCAGGCGCGATGTGAACCGCGCTCACCCCGCCATCACACTTGATTTCATCTTTCAGGAGCTTTGCCATGACCCCCAACACCGATCTTCTTTCCCCCGTGTGGACGCATCTCACCACCATGCAGCCCGCCCGGGCCGAGGGAATCTACTTTTATGACCAGGACGGCCATCGCTGGATCGATTTCACCTCGGGCATCGGCGTCATCAACACCGGCCACCGTCATCCCAAAGTGGTGGCCGCCATCCAGCAGGCCCTGGATAGCCTGCTCTTCGCCCAGATGAACATCGTCATCAATCCCCGCTTCGTAGAGCTGGCCGAAAAGCTGAACGAGGTCACCCCGCCCGAGATCGACCGCTTCTTCTTCTCCAACAGCGGGGCCGAGGCGGTGGAGGCCGCGGTGAAGTTGGCCCGTCAGGCCACCCAACGCCGCAACATCATCGTCTTCCAGGGCAGCTTTCATGGCCGCACCGCGCAGACCATGGCCATGACCACCTCCAAATTCATCTATCGCTACGATTACCAGCCCCTGCCCGCGGGCGTGTTCGTCAGCCCCTTCCCCTACGCCTATCACTACGGCTGGGATGAAGCCACCACGGTCGAGTTCAGCCTGAACGAGCTAGATCGGGTGCTGCACGGGCAGAGCGCACCCGACGAGACCGCGGCCTTCATCATCGAGCCGGTGCTGGGCGAGGGCGGCTACGTGCCCGCGCCGCCCGCCTTCCTGGAGGGCCTGCGCCGCATCGCGGACGAGCACGGCATCCTGCTGGTGATGGATGAGGTGCAGTCGGGCTTCGGGCGCACGGGCGAATTCTTCGGCTATCAGCACGCGGACGTCACCCCCGACATCATCATCATGGCCAAGGGCCTGGGCAGCGGCATGCCCATCTCGGGCATTGCGGCCTCGGCCGAGCTGATGAGCAAGTGGCGGCCCGGCACCCACGGCGGCACCTACGGCGGCGGCAACGCCCTGGCCGCGGCCGCGGCCTCCGCCACCATCGACGTCATCCGCGAGGAGAAGCTGGTGGAGAATGCCGCGGCGCAGGGCGAGCATCTCATGGCCCGGCTGCGCGAACTCCAGGCCGAATTCCCGGTCATGGGCGATGTGCGGGGCCGCGGACTGATGGTGGCCACCGAATTCACGGGCGCCGACGGCAAGCCCGACGCGGCCGCGGCCAAGGCTGTGGCTCAGGCCGCGCTTAAGCAACGGCTGATGCTGCTCACCTGCGGCACGTATGGCAACGTCATCCGCTGGATTCCGCCCCTCATCGTCACTCGCGAACAATTGGACGAGGGCCTGGACATCTTCGCCCGGGCGCTGGCGGAAACGGTTGGATAAACTCCCGCCAAAGCAGAGAACTCCCACGGCGGATTGCGAATCCGGCTGGACGCAAGCGCAAGCAGCCA
>JALWDV010000372.1 GCA_027036755.1 Anaerolineae bacterium | reverse complement strand
TATGTGGCATTATGTGGATTTATGTGGCGCTATGGGGCGCTATGTAGCATTATGTGACCTTATGTGATGTTATGTGACGTTTTCTGAAGTAATGTATTGTTATGTGACGTCATTTGACGTTGTGTGGTGTTATCTAGTATTATGTGGTGTGTTGTGGTGCAATAGGTGTTATGTGGTGTTATGTGGTGTTATGTGCTGATATGTGGTGTTATGTGGTGTTATGTGGCGCTACGTGGCGTCATGTGGCGTAATGTGGCGCTGTGTGGCGTTATCGGTCGTTATGTGTCGTCATGTGGCGTTGTGTGACGTTATGTGATGTAATGTGACGTTATTTGACGTTATCTGGCGTTATGTGGCGTTATTTGGTGTTATGTGTCGCTATGAGGCGTTATGTGCTGTTATGGGGCGTTATGTTGCGTCATGTGGAGTTATGTGCGTCATGTGGCGTTATGCAGCGTTATGTGGCGTTATATGGCGTAATGTGGCGATATGTTGCGTTATGTGGTGCTATGTGGTTTTATGTGGTGTTATATGGGGTAATGTGGTGTTATGTGGTTTCATGCGGGTCTATGTGGTGTTATGTGGCGTTATGTGGCGTTACGTGGCGTTGTGTGGCGTTATGTGACCTTATGTTCCGTTATGTGCCGTTATGTCGTGTAACTTGGCGCTATGTGGCGTTATGTGGCGTTGTTTGACGTCCTGTGATTATATGTGACGTTATTTGACGTTATGTGGCGTTATGTGGCGTTATTTGGCGTTATTTGGCGTTCTGTGGCGTTATGTAACGTTATATCCTATTATGTGACGTTATCTGACGTTATGTGATGTTATGTGACTACATTTGACGTTATTTGACGTTATGTGGTGTTATGTGGTGTCATGTGTTGCTATGTGGCGTTATCTGGTGCTATGTGGTGATATGTGGCGTTATGTGGCGTGATGTTGCGATATGTGGCGTTAGGTGGTGTAGTGTAGCGCGGTGTGGCTTTATGGGTCGTTATTTGTCGTTATGTGGCGTTATGTGACGTCATGTGATGTTATGTGACGTTATGTGACGTCATGTGGCGTTATGTGGCGTTATTTGGCGTTATGTGGCGTTATTTGGCGTTACGGGGCGTTATATGTCGTTATGTGATGTTATGTGACGTCACCTGACTTCATGTGATATTACGTGACGTCACTTCACGTTATTTGATGTTATGTGGTGTTATGTGGTGTTATGTGCTGATATGTGGTG
>JALWDV010000371.1 GCA_027036755.1 Anaerolineae bacterium | reverse complement strand
TAACGAGGAGATTTCTCCTCCCTGGGGTCGTCGAAATGACGTAACAAGGGAGTTTCATCGGTATCGGCGCGGGCTTGCCCGTCATCGGACTATTCCGAAAAATGCGTAATACGTGAGGTCGTCACGCGTCACGTATCACGCATTACGTCTCTCCTACGTCATTTCGAGGGAGCGCAGCGACCGAGAAATCCCCTTGCTAACGAGGAGATTTCTCCTCCCTACGGTCGTCGAAATGACGTAACAAGGGAGTTTCATCGGTACCGGTGCAGGGACGCCTGCCGTTGGACTGTTCCGTAAATAGAACGCAGATGACGCAGAAAAAGCTGATCTACGCAGATGAAAACAGATAAAATCAAAGCAATCTGCGAGAATCTGTGAGCATCAGATGTTTCTGCGTTCCATTTTCCTTCGTTATGTGGTGAGCAGCCGCTCATGGTGACTGCTAACTTATGCCAGTTGGTTGTCTTTTTTTCACTCAAACCTGACAGGTTCTTGTATCCTTGGCGGCAGGACGCGTGATTTTCAGCCAACTTTCAGCCAACAACGAAGCGTGTAAGGCGCTGGATCGCTGCAGAAGGAATCTGTCAGGTTGGTTCAAGCGAAAACGACCTTCGCAGTTACCGCCTTGCTCTTTTTGCAGCCCTCAGCGACGCTCTAATTTCAACATACAGGACACCTTTTTATGGTAGAGATCGGACAACTCCTGCGCCAGACTCGCGAAGCGAAGGAGCTATCTCTCGCCGATATCGAAGAACAAACTCGCATTCGTCAACGCTATCTCAACGCACTTGAATCGGGCGATTGGGATGAGCTGCCGAATCCCGTAGCCGCCCGCGGCTTTTTGCGCACCTACGCCACTTTTTTGGGCCTGGACGCCGATGAACTGGTGGCCCAATCGCTCAATGATTCCGAAAATGGCGGCGTTGTCGATCCTCCGACCGCGGTCGCTTCCGAATACAAGCCCATCGATCTCGATCTTTACGAAGAGACCACGCGGCGCTCGCATCTCTTGCGCCGCATCCTGGGCTTCATTCTGGTGCTGATTCCGGTGATCATTCTCGCGTATCTGCTGTATCAGTACGGCTTGCCTTATCTGCAGGGGCGAATGGAAGGCGGCGAGACCAATACGGCCACGGTCGAGCTGCCGCCCGAAGGCCAGGCGCCCGGTGCGCCCGTCATCGGCCCCACGGCCTCCGCCACCGCCACAGCCACGGTCGCGGCCACGCCAACGACGAGGCCAGTTCTGACCGTGGAGGGAACGTTGCCCACCTTCACGCCCACGCCCGACGCCACCGTCCCCCCCACCATTACGCCCAGCCCCACCCTCACGGCCACGCCCGCGGAGGCAATCCGCTTGCGAGTGGTTGTCACCAACACCGCCTGGATTCGGGTGGTGACCGATGGAACGGAGCAGATAGAATCGCTGGCGGACCCAGGATATGACCAGGAGTTCGTCGCCTACAAGCAGTTGGAGTTCCTCACCGGCAATGCGGGCGGGGTGAAATTGACCCTGGATGGCGAACAATTGCCGCCCCTGGGCGAGATCGGCGAGATAGCCACCTTTATTTGGGCAATCGAGGATGGTCAGGTGATCGAGCTTACCCCGACGCCGACGCCTTCCCCCTCCGCCACTCCCACGCCAAAACCGGGCCTCACGCCCACGCAAACGCCGGAGACGGGCGGCTGACGATGGCGAAGAAAGCCCCGGCCTATTTCATTCTCACGCTGGGTTGCCCAAAAAATCAGGTGGATAGCGAGGCCATGGCCACGCTGCTGATGCAGAAGGGCTATCGGGCGGTTACTGATCCAGATCAGGCCGATGTGCTCATCGTCAACACCTGCGGTTTCTTGCAGGCCGCACAGCAGGAGAGCATCTCGGTGCTGCGCGACCTGGGCGAGGGCAAGAAGAAGCGTCAGGTTCTGATTGCCGCGGGCTGCATGGCCGAGCGGGATGGGCGGAAGATCCTGGACGCCGCGCCCCAGGTGGACGCGCTGCTGGGCACGCTGCGCTGGCCCGAGATCGTCGATCTGGCCGAGGGCCTGCGCGGCGGGAAGAAACGACGCCGCCTGGGCCGCATCGCCCTGCTGGGCGAGCCGCCTCACCCGCTGGACGCGCCCACGCCCCGCCCGCCGCAGCTCTACGCCTCCGCCTATCTCAAGATCAGCGATGGCTGCAACGCGTCCTGTGCGTTTTGCACCATCCCGAGCTTCAAGGGCAAGCTCAAGTCCCATCCCTTCGAAAACGTGGTGGCCGAGGCGGAAAATCTGACGCGGGCCGGCGCCCGGGAGCTGGTGGTGGTGGCCCAAGACACCACCGACTACGGCCGCGATAGGGGCGAGCCCAACAGCCTGCCTCGCCTGCTCAACGCCATCGCCCGCCGCACGCCGGGCCTGGACTGGCTGCGGTTGATGTACGCGTATCCGGGCCATATCAGCGACGAGCTCATCCAGGTGATGGCCGAAACGCCGCAGATTTTGCATTATCTCGACATCCCCCTGCAACACGGGCATCCCGCCACCCTGCGGCGGATGCGACGCCCCAGCAACATCGACATGGTGCTGAAGACCATCGAGAAACTGCGCGCGGCCATGCCCGATATCGCCCTGCGCTCCACCTTCATCGTCGGCTACCCCGGCGAAACCGAGGAGGAGTTCCAGGGCCTGCTGGATTTCATCGAGACCATCCGGTTCGACAAGGTGGGCGTCTTCAAATTCAGCCCCGAACCGGGCACGCCCGCGGCCGCCCTGCCCCATCAAATCCCGCCCGAGGTGCAGGAGGAGCGCTGGCATCAGGTCATGGCCCGGCAGCAACCCATCTCATTAGCCCGCAACCAGGCGCAGATCGGACGCGTGCTCACCGCACTCACCGAAGCCCACGAGGAGGGCGTGACACTGGCCCGCACCTATCGCGATGCGCCCGAAGTGGACGGCTATGTCATCATTCCGGGCGAATTGCCTCTGGGCGAGATGGTGGATGTGGAGATCGTGGATGCGATGGCGTATGATATCATAGGAGAGGTCGCGGTCAACGCGAAGGCTCCATAATCCAATATTTCCACAATTTCATTCTAGAGGAGAAGGAACCATGCATTGGTTAAGCTTTTTTGTCGGCGTCCTGGTCGGCTGGATCGTCGAACTCATCATCGATTATCTGTTCTGGCAGAAACGCTGCGCCCGTCTCGCCGCCGAAAATGGCGATCTGCGAAGGGAATTGGATCGACTGAAAAAAGCCGAGGTCCAAAACGCCGAACTGATAACGGAGATCGCTCATCTGAAAGGTCTTGAGAAGGAAAACGCTGCTCTGAAAGCGGAATTGGACGCGTGTCAGCAGCAACTGGCGGCTGCGTCCGGCGATGAAGCGTCCACCCGTTCCGAGACAGCAACGCCTGTCGTGGCGGAAAGCCTGCAAGTCGTCGAGGGAATCGGCCCCAAAATCGAACAGCTTTTACACGCAGCGGGCATTCTCACCCTGTCCATGTTGGCGGAGACCGAGATCGACGTCCTGCGCCACATCCTGTCCGAAGCAGGCCCGCGCTTCCGCATGGCCGATCCCGCCACCTGGCCGCAGCAGGCGCGGCTGGCCGCTGCAGGTAATTGGGAGGCCTTGCAGGCATTGCAAGATTCACTGAATGCTGGCCGTCGCTAATCCGCTTTCATCTCATTCAGGAGATTGTCATCATGCGCCCACCATCCCAGGAAGCCATACGCTCTCACCGGGCGTCCAAAGTGTTCTTTGCCGCCATCTTTTTGCTCATCATTATCCTGCTCCTCCTCTCCGGCCGGAGCAAATCCCCTGAAACCACCCAAGAGTCTGTGACGCCTACTCAGGTCGCGGCTGTCACCCAACCGACCCCGCCGCCCACGCCAGAACCTGCGACGCAACCCCCGCCCACTGCCACCT
>JALWDV010000370.1 GCA_027036755.1 Anaerolineae bacterium | reverse complement strand
GGTGGGGGTGGCGGTGGGCTCGACTTTTTTATTGCCGCAACCGCTTAGCAGCGCGATGACCAGCAGCAGCGCCAATGAGATGCTGAATAGCGTGGCGTATTTTTTTAGATGTCGAGATGTCATAAGTCACCAAATGTTTAAGTTGACGGGGCATCGATAGGAAATGAACAATCGCAATGGCGTTGTCTTCCAACCGTAAAGTATATGTCCACACGCTCGCAAACGCAATCGCGGCGATGGCGCAAGCAAGGCGCTTTCAGATGCTCATCTGACGATTATCCCGGGTTCAGCCGGATGAGAGCGTCGCCATAACGGGCAGATGGTCTGAGGCCCTTCGGGCCGCGGCTGCGTCAATCGTCTGGCAGCGGCGCAATTGCGGGGCCAGCGTTCGGGAAAGGAGAATGTAGTCCAGGCGCGCCCACAGCTCATCTTCCGTATCCCACGTGGCCCGAGGGGCCGTCTCGCAGGCGTCCACATAGCCGCTTTTCAATAGTTTGGGGATGACTTGCGCCCGGAAGAATGTGAAGCCTCGTTTTTCCACCCTGGCCCGGAAGTCGGCCAGCGCCTCTTCTGTGGGGAAATCGGCGGGGTTGTAGGTATTCAGGTCGCCCATGAGGATGTGCGGCTTGCCGCGATCCCGTATGGTCCACGCCAGGACGGCCTGCGTTTGCTGCATTCGGGCGTCTTCGTCCTTCGGTTCGAGATGCGTGACGTAAACCGTCAGGGGGGTGTTGCCGGGCAGGAGGACGCGGGCCTCCAGAAGGCCGCGCTGGTTTTTGAGCACGGGCGTCAGGTGATGGGCGGCCGACGCCAGGATGGGCCAACGGCTCAGCAGGGCGTTTCCTGACATGGTTTGGGGCAAGTGAAAGGCGTTGCGAGGCTGAAAAGCTGGCCCAAAAACCGCGTCCATGCCCAGCTCTCTGGCCAGATAATCGAGCGCCGCGAGCCCTTTTTCGGGCGAGGGGTGAGGATGGAGCGCCTCGTTCAGCCCGATCAGGTCGGCGTCGGCTGCGCGCAGGGTTTCTAAAACCTGTTCGAGATTGGATTGGTGATCCGCGTTTCGCCAGTTGCGGATGTTGTAGGTGATGATCTTCATATCGCTGATCTCGCATGAAAGGGCGGTAACTGCTAAGGTGGTCTGTCGGTTTTCGGTGGCTTGGCTTCTGCTGCGGCAGCCCCCCCCTCGCTCCCCCCCCGCAAGCGGTGGGGACTGAGGGGGGGCTCTCCGTCTGCAAAAAAA
>JALWDV010000369.1 GCA_027036755.1 Anaerolineae bacterium | reverse complement strand
TGTCCGGGTCGGACATGTTCGTCTTGCGGCCCAGCGCATCATAGTCGATATGGGTGTGAATGTTCGTATCCAGGGGCGTATTCTGATCTTGCCCCGGCCCGTAGACGTCGGTCAGCCGGTCCAGCGCGTCATAGTCATACTGAGCCGAAGCGTACAACGTCACATTGGGATACGTCCCCTCATACTGATCCACCCGCCGCAGTCGGCCCAGCACATCCTGCCGCTGCACCGTTTGATGGTTGTTCTCATCCACGATGGTGGTCACCAGCCGCCGTTCACCGCCCCCGGTCTGCTCCACGCTATAGAACGTCCGCACCTGCGTCTCATCTGGATGGGTCACCGTGGTGACGCGGCCCAACGCGTCGTAGGCGTAAGACGTGTAATAAGGCGGCGTCCCGGTCCAGGTCTCTTTCTTGAACGTTCCCAGGCTCCCGTTGTCGGCGTAAGGGATCCCTTCTTTATCCCGTCGTCCGTGCGCGTCATAATGCTGACTGACAAGGATGCGCCCCCCTGCGTCACCCTCACTCTGCTGCTGCAATTCCCGCCCCAAACCATCGTAAAACGTCCATGTGGTCAGATACCCATCATCCCCATTGGCGGTTACGTCATCCCGCACCCGATGTTTCACATACCGGGGATGGTTGCTGTCCCCATAATCCCCATAGATCCAGGCTTCATCCACCGACGCGCCCAGAGGCCGGTTCACCTGGCGCAAACGACCGAACGCATCATACGTGTAGGTCGTGGTCTGCCCGTTGGCATCGGTGATGCCATGAATCCACCCCAGCGCCCTGTCCACCACATCGCTACCGTAATCCGCGGTCGTCGTTTGGTTCAGCGCATTGGTCACACGGACCACGAAGGCATGGAAGTCATTGTCATAAGCCGTCGTCGTGGTGCGACCCAACCCATCCGCGACCGCGATGATATTGTCCCAGTTGTCATAGCTATTCTCCACCTGCGTCACAAAGCCGCTGCCGCAGGTTTGTTCCGCCGCTTCTTGCTTCGTCAGCAAACCCGCCTGGGGCGGCGTCGCCACGCCCTGATTGTCGTAGTAATAACGCACGTGCGACAGACACGCGCCGCCCACGTTCCCCGCCCACGCCTTCTCCTCCGCCACGCGATTCACAATATAATGGTCATTGGAGCTGTTGGGGTGATACGTCCGCTCCGTGGTGCGCACCAGATTCCACCCATTGCCTTGGCGCTGATACTCATAAAGATGGGTGAGATTGCCATACTGCCCCCCGCCTTGATGATTCTGCTGGTACCGATGCACTTTCTTCCACACCGGATACTCGGTGTTCGTCCCACTCTGCTTCTGATAGAGCGAATAAATCTGCGTATCCAGCAGATGGCGCTGTTTGGCGTCAGTCAGTCCTTCCGGCAAACGATAGCTTTGCCATAGCTTGTCCATCCAGGCCCCATCCCCTTCTTGATGCACGACCATACGCTCCTGACCGTTCTCCCCCTTGTCATCCCCTCGCCCCTCATGGTAAAACCAATGGCTGTGCCGCTCCCCATCCGCCAGGTTCTTCACCTGACTGAAATCATATCCCCCGGCCGCGTCATCCCACCCGCTGGAAGTGTATTGATCCTGAATGCTTTGATTTGTCACTAAGTCCGTTAGCGTGCGGGTGGACACATAATACGTCACCTGACTGGCTCCACTCTGTCCCTGAAAAGTCATTTCGGCTTTGCCGCCTTGACCGCTATGGATAGTCTCGATGCGGCAATTTTCCTGAAAATGACAGTCCTCAGGGTGGCGATACGCAAAGATCGTGGTGGGTCGCGGCCCCGCATTATCCTTGCCATACACCTTAATCTCGTCGAGCAACAAACGATGGCTATGGAAGGTCGCGCCCGAATTCGTGACATGCGCCTGCAAATGATAGCGCCGCGCCACCCGACCATCCACCTTCAGGGTGATATCCGTCAGATTCCTCGTGTAGAAATAAAGAAACGCCTTCTTGCTGTTCGCCGTGTCGCACGCTACTGTCTCGCATTGCGAAGGCCGATCATCCCGCCCCGTGGCATAACCGAAGGACACGCTCAGGGTATGCCCACCCGAAACGCCGTTGTAGGTGATGGACGTCGGCCAGGCCTGATACACATAACTGTGCATCCCGCATCCCGTATCCGCTTCACGGGTCTCTGTTCCATAATTCACGTCCATCTGATAGGCCCCCACCCCATCATCCGCGGGCGCGGTGATGCGCGTCAGCATGAACCGTTTCGCTTCCTCCTGATTCTCGCTACAATTCCAATCGGTGAGTTTCTTTTCGAAAATGTAATGGGAGCCATCGGGCGTGCGCACATACCAGTCCGCATCCTGGTTCTCACTGGCTCGAGTGATCTTGATCCACGGCGCCTCCTCGGCATACCAGTTCCAATTCGCATCCTTCTTGACAGTGTAACTCGCTCCTCCCAAAACCAGCTTGTATGTGGGCGAGCTATCCACATAATTGATATAACCCAACCCGTCCAGGCGCCAGCCCCATCCCACCAAAAAGTCATACGACCCCGTCTCCTGATTCGCATCCCGCCGCCGGCTCTCATAACCCAACGCCAGGCCCGGCCCAAAACCGCCGGGGCGTTGAAACAACGGGATGGGATAGCGATAATGCAAGGATCCCGTAAACAAACTCGCCTCCAACCCGCTGAAGGGATCCTCCACCTTCTCCGCCACCGGCACGTCGATGCCATAAGTGCTGAAATGCGTCACCTTCGTCTCGATCACCCCCGCTTCCTCGTCCACGGTCGTAGGCAAGACCTCCCACCTCCCTTGTTTCGCATCCCACCACACGAACCGCGGCGGCAAGATGGGCGGCGTCTCAGCCATCGCCTCCTTGTAATGCCAGCGCAACCGCACCGGCGTCTCGAAAGTGACCACTGGTTGCCCCTGCGCATCCTGCGCCGTTAATTCGAACTGCGCCAAAAGGGAACGACTTCCCGCGCGCAGGTCCCTGCCGAAAAGCGCCCGATGGGCCAGTTGAGCGAGTGATCCATCGCCATGCGCAGGCAGCACGATCTCCAATGGCCCCTGTTGCGGCCGCCATGAGCGGTCTCCCGGCCCCAGTCGCCAAACATCCGGCCGCGTTTGCCGCACCACCGCGCTGAACTCGGCCGCGGCCGCGTCATCCACCCCCTCCTGCGCTATCGCCCGCAGCCGTATCCGCCCTACGCCCGACGGCGCCACCTCCACCTGGCGGACAGCCACCGCGTCCGGCGCCAATTCGGGAAGGATTACTTCACCCACTCGGGTAGAGCCCTGGCCCTCCTCATACAGATCGATGCGGACGCGATGCAAAGGCTCCCTACCCACATTCCACGCCCGCACCTCCAATGCTATCTTCTCTCCCTGGTCCATCTCCTCGGGCCCCGATATCGACAACGTCAGCAAGCGATCCCCCGACGCGTCCCCTTCGTGCGAAAGCGTGGCAAGATGCCGCCGGGATGGACCCGCTACGGACGCACTCCGCACGACATGGGGCGACGCCAAACGTCCCTGTACCTCATCGCTGGATAAGCCGGATGGCGGCTGCGCCGCACTCACCGGCGCCACACTACTCAAAACCAGACTCACCACCATCAGGCCATAGACCACCTTCAGCAGCCACGGGGGGGGGAGAAACGAGAGAACACGCACACAACCTCCAGCACAGAACGAGCAACCCCAAAACGGCGGGCGCCAGCCTCCACGAATAATGATAAGGATAATGAGCGCCCGCAAACTGTTTCAGAGTCCGAGAAAAAATATCATACTTCAATATAGCGGATTCACGCATCCCCAGTCAAGTCATTGATAGATTGTTGAAAGAAAAATGAGAGAAATAAGACCTGTCAGGTCGGGGGCAACGGCAGGCGCAACTGGCGGATAGGCGCCCACGATCGCCGATGGATGGCGCACGGGC
>JALWDV010000368.1 GCA_027036755.1 Anaerolineae bacterium | reverse complement strand
ATCTCCCTTTGTGCCTTTGTGTCTTAGTGTTCTTAGTGGTTTTCGAGTGACGACCGGTGACAACCTTAGTAATTACCTTCCCTTTTTGATTTTATGAGTTCAGACACCCCCACTCAACTAACGCAACAGCCCTTGCTGAGCATCATCATTCCGGCGTACAACGAAGAACATCGGCTGCCTGATTCCATGAAGCAGATCATCGAGTGGATGCAGACCGCGCCCTACGGCGTGGAAATCATCATCGTCGAAAACGGCAGCACCGATCGCACCACCGAGATCGCCGAAGGATTCGCCCGCGACCACGACAACATCCGCGTCATCCACAGCGATAAGGGCAAAGGAGCGGCGGTGCGCACCGGCATCTACGCGGGCCGGGGGGAGTATCTGTTCATCTGCGATTCCGATCTTTCCATGCCCATCGTCGAGGTGGAGAAATTCCTGCCCCCACGGTTGGATGGCTATGACGTGGCCATCGGCAGCCGCGAAGCGCCCGGCGCACATCGATTCGGTGAGCCCGGCTACCGGCATCTCATGGGCCGGGTCTTCAATTTCATCGTTCGCACCATGGCTGTGCCCGGCTTTAGCGACACCCAGGCCGGATTCAAGATGTTCACCCGACAGGCGGCCCTGGAAATCTTCCCCTACATGACCATCATGGGCTGGACTTTCGATGTCGAGGCCCTGTACATCGCCCTGAAAAAGGGCAAGAAGATCGTGGAAGTGCCCATCAACTGGTATTTCGACGAAGACAGCCGGGTGGATCCGCTGAAAGACACCTGGCGCATGTTCTGGGACGTCATCGCTATCCGGCTGAATGACCGCCGCGGGCTCTATGACGGCCCGCCGCAACCGCTACCGATCAACCCCATGGAGGAATCCCATGACTGACGCACTCTCTCAACTTCAGGTCATCGCTTCGCAGGTGGAGCAAGACCCCAGGGCCGCGCGCAAGGCCCTGCGTCGTCTCGCCCCCGACTTGCCCCAGACCGCCCAGGTGCAGACCGCATTGGGCATGACCTATCTCGCGCTGGATCAACCCCGCGACGCCGTGCGGGCGTTCAAGCGGGCCATCGAGCTGGACCCCAAAGACCCTACGCCTCGCTATCAACTGGGCGTGCTGCAATCGGATCAGGGGCTGTTGCCCCAGGCCGAGGCCAATCTGAAGGTCGCGGTGGAAGCTGATCCTGACGATCCCGACTATCTCTCCGCCCTGGGTTTCACCTATTATCGCGAGGGCAAGAA
>JALWDV010000367.1 GCA_027036755.1 Anaerolineae bacterium | reverse complement strand
CCCGGTTAACAAACCACAAAGGGCACAAAGGCACTAAGAACACGAAGAAAAAATGTATAAATTTCCCTTTGTGCCTTTGTGTCTTAGTGTTCTTAGTGGTTTTTGGGTGACGACCTTAGTAGTTACACTTTCGAACTCATTTTGGACGCACCCAAATTCGTTTGAGCCCAAAAAATAAAGATCGCCCGCTTCAGTCGCGGATGCGGCGACCGGTGAGAGCCAGAAAGACATCTTCGAGATCAGGCTGCTGGATGCGCAGGTTTTTATAGGGGCCGCCCTGCTCTTCCAGGGCGGCCGCCACCGCCGCCACCAGGCCATCGCCCCGGCCATAGACCACGCCCGCGTAGCCGTCCTCCTCCACCCTGGTCACCAGCGGAATGCTGCGCATCAGCCGGGTGGGAAAGCCGCGCGGCGCTTCGAAGAGGATGCGCTGCTCGCCATCGAGGCTGCGAATCAGGCCAGCGGGCGTGTCCTGGGCGATGATGCGGCCATGATCGATGATGGCGACGCGGTCGCAGAGATATTCCGCCTCATCCATGAAGTGCGTGACCAGCACCACTGTTTTGCCCTGGTCGCGAATGGCTTTGATGGATTCCCAGGCGGCGCGGCGGGCCTGGGGGTCCAGCCCGGTGGTCAATTCATCCAAAAAGACCACGTCCGGGTCGTTGATCAACGCCAGAACAATGGCCAGGCGCTGTTTTTGCCCTCCCGATAGCTTGTCGTAGGGGGCGTTGCGCTTGTCGGCCAGCCCCCACGCATCCAGTAGGGGCTGCCAGGGGATAGTGCGCTCGTAGAAGGATGAAAACAGGTCCAGCGCCTCCCACACCTTGATGCGGGAAGCCAGCGAGGATTCCTGCAACTGGATGCCGATGCGGGGGATGAGCTGCGCCCGCTCCTGTTGTGGGTCCAGCCCCAGCACGCGGATGCGCCCGGAGTCGGGCTTGCGCAACCCCATGACGCACTCCACCGTGGTGGTCTTGCCCGCGCCATTCGGGCCGATGACGCCGAATATCTCGCCCTCCTCCACCGAGAAGGAAATATCGGCCACGGCAACCGTATCGCCGTACGCTTTGTGTAAATTTTCGACTTCGATTTGTGGGGACATCGCCAACTCACCTTTGTTCGTAACATTCACAACTGACTGCCTGAAAAGGCTTTTGTCTCACGCAAAGCCGCCAAGGCGCAAAGCTAAAAAGATAGGTTTCGCCGCTGATAACGCGGACGGGGCGGATGGGCGCGGATAAAATCAAGAAAAATCTGTGAGAATCAGCCCAATCAGCGTCATTTGCAGCGAATCAAACGCGCATTCGCCGTGGCGCGATTGCCGCTGAATGGGCGTCTGCGCTAAAAAAAGTAACTGCTGTCGTATACCAGTTGGTTGTCTTTTTTTGTAACTGCTAACGTACTCGACTTTAAGCCTCAAAAAGCCACGAAGGCTCGAAGTTTTTCGAAGGCGCGAAGGGAAAAATAAAGAAAACACTTCGCGCCTTCGTTGTCCTTCGTGTCTTCGTGGCAAAAAGTGGTGATGAGACCTTAGTAGTTACCCTTTTTTTACTCAAACCTGACAGGTTCTCATAACCTTGGCGGCAGGATGCGTGGTTTTCAGCCAGCAACGAAGCGTGCAAGGCGCTGAATCGCTGCCGAAAGAACCTGTCAGGTTAATTCAAGCGAAACGACCTTAGAAAACGCTGAGGCGGCAGCCATCTTGTTCAAGTTTAGCAGGAGGCGCGGGCGTTGTCATCGGGCGAGGGGATGGTTTTGGCGGCGAGAGTGGTTGATGGCGCGATCAATCGATCGGTTGATGGCGCGGCGTCCGGTGCATAGACGCACAGTTCTTCCTTTTTCGCCTTGGCATCCGCTTCACTTCATTCAGAATAGACTCAGGATATACTTTGCGTGAGCCCCATTTAACAGACTTGCCCGCGGCGCAAACGCCTGTTACGGCGCCCCTTATTGCCGATGCTCGATAAGCAGGCTCTCCGAGTCCTGCGCTTCTCCTCGCAAGGTAACTGTCATAATTTCCTCGAAAGTGACGGCCTCAGTTATGTACTCCTCACCGTTACAATAATGGACTCTGATAACGTAAGTTCCCCAGTAAATATCTCGGGG
This sequence comes from Anaerolineae bacterium, assembly GCA_027036755.1. Taxonomy (GTDB): domain Bacteria; phylum Chloroflexota; class Anaerolineae; order J102; family J102; genus M2005. The sequence goes on along the minus strand of JALWDV010000367.1, from coordinate 1,815 downwards.
TTCGGCCAATACGATTTGTTCGCCCGGAGACCATGCTCGCTCCAGGATATTGTCGCCGAAATTATTTTTCCGTCGTAGTGAAAACTGCATAGAGCAAATATCTTTCCCGGTGTTATTGACGATCGTCACAACTGCAGGGATGCGCGTGGGCATGGGGGTGGGACTATATTCCGCCTCCAAATCAGCTAGCATGGCATCAGTCAAAACCCAGGGATCGTCATACTCGGGCCAATTGCTTATCGCATAGCGCCCGCCGCACGTGATTAGATACAAGATGTGCTTTTCATCGCCGCCAGAAAGAGACGCAGTCTCTCCGGGACGAAGACGGATGCGGTGAGTTCTCTTTTGCAAAGGGAAATATATCGAAAGATTGGGCGTTCTTTCAACCTTGCAAAAAGTATGGGTAGTGTTGTTGATAACGGTTACCTTCTTGCCGCTGGCAGAGCATCCAACAAGCAATGCAGCAAACAGGGCAAGAAAGAGGAGGGATAGCGGTTTTCTCATGCGATAAATCTGTCCCCATTGTCAAGACCACGATCGATGCAAAATATGGTGGGAAATGGGAAGGGGAAATGGGAGAGATGATATTGGATATTGGGGAGATTGTAGCAGAGGGGCGGGCCTGGGCGCAACAGGCCCGTTCACGGGCCGTGGTTCCGTAGCCCGGAGGCTTCAGCACCGGGCGGACGTGGGACAATAAGCCCCCTACGGATTCGCAATCCGTCGGGCTACTTGTAGGCATATTTTATAGCGATGTAGAGTACCAAGATAACAAAAAGGATTATTAAGATACCCCAAATTCTGGCAAAAAATTTCATGGCATGATCTGACAACCATAGTTCATCCGTGGGGTTCTTGTGTAGAAAACCAAGTTCTTTCTTGAACGATTTTAGAAAATCAATACTCTTTTGAGGGAACAATACCAGCAGTAATCCGAACACCAAACTTAACGAAACTGCAATGACAAAACTCCAAGATGGCATGGCTTTCTCCAGGATGTGGAATATCAATACAAGTCATAGATATTGAATTTGGGTGCGTATGGCCACGTATAACCCAATCCAAAATGAGCTTCCACCGGAGGCCCTATCCCATACCCAATACTTAATTGCTTTCCTGTTACTTGTCCGCCGGGTTGCTGTGCGCCATTATTATCAAATGTAGAATATTCACCACCAGCGACAACCCCTTCACCCCCACTTCCTCCAACAGTTGCATAAGATCCCCACAAATCATAAACATTTTCTGTATTCCATTGTTGTACGGTGGCGGAAGCAGAAGCGCCGCCAAGCATCATGCTTCCTCCTTCAATAGAGCCGGTAAGCAAAACATCGCCATTGCTTGCTACATTTATTTGTATCGGCGCAATTGAACCGTAGACAACCGCACCAACAGTGATGACCGGAAGAGAATATGTCCGAGTCCCTTCATCCGGCACGATCGAAGGCATGTCAAGGTTGATTTCATCACCCCAACGCTGTGCTGTTGAAGAAGAAAGTAATAATCCTTGATGTGTCGGATTTTGAGGGTGATTGGGCGGAAGGAAAACGGTTTGTGGAGAAGCAGGACTTGGTTCGGGCGGAATCAGATACCCGCTTTCCAGCGGAAGCGGCAATTCATCAAGAGCATACATTTCAATGAGATAATGCCCGCTCGGATCATTGTAAACGACCGGATTATTTGCGGCGTAGCTGTACCGGTTCAGGCTCTGCGGGTCGCCCGGGTCCGGCACAATGGTGTCGGGCTGAATGAAGCGCCCGCGGCGGTTGTCGTACCAGCGCGCGCCATAATCATACAACTTGATGTCCGGCTCGT
>JALWDV010000366.1 GCA_027036755.1 Anaerolineae bacterium | reverse complement strand
CATCAAACGGTTCTTTTGGATTTCAGGGGGTGAGATGCCGGGCGGGTTGCGAATCCGCCCTGAGAGCCCTCTGCATCCAGCCGGATTCGCAATCCGGCGGGTCTGGTAAAGCCAAGGCCCCCTGAAATCCTGTTGAACCCATCAAACCAATGACGCTCTCGAAACCATGACTACATCCCATCGAAAACTGATTCCCGATCTTTCCCGATACCAGCGCCAGATGATTTTTCGCGGCCTGGGCGAAGACGGTCAGCGCAAGCTCGCGGCTGGCCGGGTGGCAATCATCGGCTGCGGCGCCACCGGCTCGGCGCTGGCCATGCTGCTGGCCCGCGCGGGCGTGGGCTTCCTGCGTCTCGTCGACCGCGACTTCGTCGAGATGAACAACCTGCATCGTCAGATGCTGTTCAGCGAGGAGGACGCGGCCCGGGGCCAGCCCAAGGCCGTGGCCGCGGCCGAACATCTGCGGGCGGCCAATAGCGACATCACCATCGAGCCGGTGGTGGCTGATTTCAATCCGGGCAACGCGCTCAGCCTCACGCAGGATGTCGATCTGATTCTGGACGGCACAGACAACTTCGAGACCCGCTATCTCATCAACGACGTGGCGCTGAAACTGGGGCTGCCCTGGGTGTACACCGGCGTCGTCGCATCCTACGGCACATCCGTCACCCTCATCCCCGAGGGCGCGGCCCAAAAGACGGGGCGGGACGCCACGCCCTGCTTGCAGTGCATTTTGGGCCCGGAACCGCCCGGCGGCGGGCCAACCTGCGATACAGCCGGCGTCATCGGCCCCATCGTCACCCTTATGGCCTCCATCGGCGCGTCCGAGGCCCTGAAGCTGCTCTCGGGCAAAGGCGAGATCAACCGCGGCATGATCATGGTGGATCTGTGGGACAACGATTTCGAGCAATTCGGCATCGCCGGGCGCAATCCCCAGTGTCTGGCCTGCGGCAAGGGCGACTATCGTTTTTTGAACGCAGAAACGGGCAGCAGCAGCGTCGCGCTGTGCGGACGCAACGCGGTGCAGATCACCAATCCCGGCGTCCGGCTCTCGCTGCCCCGCATCGCCGAACGACTGCGGGCCTTGGGCGATGTGTCGCTGAACGATTACCTGTTGCGGGCGCACATCGACGGCTACGAATTCACCATTTTCCCCGATGGCCGGGCCATCATCAAGGGCGTGGACGATCCCGATCTGGCCCGGAGTCTGTACGCCCGCTATGTGGGCGCATGACGCCGGGTTGCATGGGACGCGGATGAACGCGAACGAACGCGGATAATTCGTAAAAATGGTCGTAACTGCTAAGGTCGTTTTCGCTTGAACTAACCTGACAGGTTCCTTTGGCAGCGATTCAGAGCCTTGCACGCTTCGTTGCTGGCTGAAAAGCGCACATCTTACCGCCAAGATTACGAGAACCTGTCAGGTTTGAGTGAAAAAAGACAACCAACTGGCATACGTTAGCAGTTACAAATGTTCCCCAAATAAGCTCTCCTACGTCATTTCGAGGGAGCGCAGCGACCGAGAAATCCCCATGCTAACGAGGAGATTCCTCCTCCCTTCGGTCGTCGGAATGACGTAACGAGGGATTTTCGTTCGTTATGTGGTGAGCAATCTCTCATGGCGACCGTTTCGAAAATAGAACGCTTGCTGATTGTTGAAGATTGGCAAAACCAGCGTCGGGCGAGTCTGCAACGAGCGTGATGCGTAATGCGTAATGCGCGAGGTCGTCACGCATCACGTATCACGCATTACGTCTCTCCTACGTCATTTCGAGGGAGGGCGGCGACCGAAAGGTGCAACGCACTTACCGCAGGCTCAAGCGCGTCGCACCTAAGTGCACGTCCTGAAATTGGTTCCCTTGCCCAGCCGGGCCGCCATAGCTTGGCCCCCTCCCCGGCCCTCCCCCGCCAGTCGCTTCGCTCCTTTGCAGGGGAGGGAGCCGCTGGTTTGCAGAGGATTTTTTCAGGCGAGGATGACATCCCCCCGCTTGCGGGGGGACTGAGGGGGGCTTCTCTCGCAGACGCGAAAGCCTTGGAAAAAGGGCAGTAATTTTCAGACGCTCACTAAATCAAGATAATCTGCGAGCAGCAGATGTTTTGCGTTCTATCATTGCCATCGCGGCCTACTCGGCGACGGGCAGGGTGAAGTAGAACGCGGCCCCTTTGCCGGGCTCGCTTTTCACCCAAACATCGCCGCCCATGGCCTGAACGATGGCCTTGACCAGAAACAATCCCAGGCCCGCGCCCTGGGTGCTGCGTCGCAGGCTGGAATCCACGCGATAGAACCGCTCGAAGATGGCCTCCTGGTCTTCATGAGGGATGCCGACGCCCTCATCCTTGACGAACGCCAGGACGCGCGCCCCCTCATTCCGGGCGCCGATGGTGATCCGGCCGCCTTTGGGCGAGTATTTGATGGCGTTGTTGATGAGATTATCCAACACCTGTCGCAGACGTTTGTCATCGGCCATCACCGGCGGCAGATCCGCGGGGAAATCCAGAACGATCTGGTGAGAATCGGTCTGCGCGCCGAAACGCTCCGCCGCCTTTCGGGCCAGTTCCGCGAAGTCCAGCGGCTGGATGTCCAGCGAAAGCGCGCCCGCCTGAATGCGAGAGGCGTCCAGCAGATTATCGATGAGCTCGGTGAGCCGGTCCGCCTCCTCCACGATGATCTGCGCGCTTTCTCGCACGAACTCGGGATCATGGATGACGTCATCTCGGGCCAGCGTGCCCGCGTATCCTTTGATCAGGCTGACAGGGGTTTTGAGTTCGTGCGAGATGACCGAGATGAAGGTGGATTTGAGCTCTTCGGCTTCGCGGTACCGGGTGATATCCACCAGGGTGACGATGATGTTGACCAGATTGCCATCGCCGCCGAAAAGGGGCGAATAGCTGACGCCCACGGTGACAGGCTTGTGGCCCGGCCGAATGATGTCGCCCTCGCCATATAGCACTCGGGTGGGCGGCGGCGGCGAGCCTTCGGTCAGGCAGAGATGTTCGCCCGTGCGATTTTCCAGCCTGAGCACCTGGGCGCAAGGCTTGCCCACGACCTCTTCCGAGACGCCCAACAGCCGCGACAGCGCCCGGTTGATGATGGTCACCCTCATCTGGGGATCGAGAATCATAATGCCGTTGGGGTTGTTCTCGATGATGGCTTCCACCCGGGCTTTTTCGGTGCGCAATTGCTCCACCTGGCGGGCGTTGCGCACCGCCACCGCAGCCTGATCCGCAAAATCCCGCAGGAGAACGCGGTCTCCGGGCGTAAAAGCGATAGTGCCCATCCGAAACAGGAAGATGCCGCCCACCACTTCCTCATCCTCCAGCACCAGAGGCAAAGCCACCACCTGTTCGATGGCCGCGTTTGCAGCGGAATTCACCAGCGCCAACTGGCGGCGCAGCTCCTTCTCGGTCCAGAAATCCTCCACCGGGCGTTTTTGGGCCAGATAAGGCGACAGAACCTCGAACACCTCGGTGGGCAGTCGATAGCCTGTGGTGATGCGCAAGGCTCCGGATGGCGTGGTGAGCGCGATATAGCCGAAGTCGGCGCGCACCAGATCGGAAGCGTAGCCCAAAATGGTGCGTAACAGGGTTGAGAGATCCGGGCTGGATGCAAAAATCCGGGTGATCTCCAGCAGCGCTTCCAGTTGATGTTGACGATATTGGGAATAAGGGGACAGGCTCATAGAATTGGCGTGAATCGAGCGAGAAGGAGGATTGGGCGACCATCGGGCGCAATCGCCGTTGCGTATCGTCTGGCAATTGTATCATGTCTTCGCGATGTGCGCTCATGTTTCGCATCGGTCGCATCGACAATTTGGTACCACCGGGATGGCGTTTTGGCGAAGCCAAAACCCCACCGCTGCAGCAATTCCAAATTTAGAATCCACAGGAGGCAATGGGGCGAATCCCCCCCCTCCCAGCCTCCCC
>JALWDV010000365.1 GCA_027036755.1 Anaerolineae bacterium | reverse complement strand
GAGTCGCCATTTATGTCGCCAACAACATAGATCACTTGTCCACAGAGGTACATATGTCCACACCATATGAGGAGAGTGTATGGGTGAGCATTAAGCTGAAGGGTCACGACAAACTGTTGGTAGGTTGCGTGTACCGCAGTCCATCCAGTACTGAGCAGAACAATACCAGATTGTGTGGTCTCATCCAACAGTCATCTGAGCTAGACTACTCCCACATTATCATTGAGGGCGATTTTAATTATCCGGAAATAGATTGGACAACATGGAATACAACAAAGTCTGGAGAACATCATAGTCAGAAATTCATCGACACATGTAGAGATGCCTACATGTATCAACACACACAAGAACCCACTAGATACAGACATGGTCAACACGCAAATCTACTGGACCTGGTGCTCACCAACGAGGAGTCGATGATCCAATCCATAGACCACCTACCAGGACTGGGCATCAGCGACCACTTATGTTTATTACACGAACTGCATGTGTACACAGAGACAAAACTACAAAGAAAACCACAATTCAGGTACCATAAAGGGGATTATGACAGCATGAATGTGGAACTAAGAGAGGTGAATTGGTCAACTATGGATAACATGAATGTACAGGATGCATGGCATTTCTTCAGAGAGAAGTACTCAGCGGCCATGAAAGCACACATCCCCCAAACCATACCGACGAAGGATCGCCGAAAGAAACTCTGGATGAATCGGGAAGCCATGTCCCTCCAAAAACGCAAACAACGAGCTTGGCACCAGTACAACTTAAGTGACTCATACACGGACCACATCCGAGCAACAAACCTGAAGAATGAACTATCCCGACTCACGCGGAACCTATGTAAAGACTTTGAGAAGGACCTGGCAAGGAACGTCAAATCCAACCCAAAGGCATTTTGGCGTTATTGCAACTCGAAGCTGAAAAACAAACCCAGACTAGGTGACCTTAAGGACGACGATGGAAAAATAGTGCAAAGTGATAAAGATAAAGCAGACTTACTAAATGGATACTTCGCCAGTGTCTACACCAGAGAAAACCTCAACATTCAGCCTACACTCCTGAATAAGTACAATGGACCACCGTTAAAGATACCAGATATCAGTGTGGAGGCAACCAGGAAGAAGCTGCTCAAGTTTGAAAGTAACCAAGTCCAAAGGACTGGATGGTCTACACCCCCGAGTCCTCAAGGAGATGGCAAACTCCATCGCAAAACCACTGTCAACAATCTACAAGAAATCCATGGA
>JALWDV010000364.1 GCA_027036755.1 Anaerolineae bacterium | reverse complement strand
TAGGGCTCGGGCAGTTCGATGGTCATCGCCCCCAGATTGCGGGAGCGAAAAACCACCCGCCGGGCGCTGTCTCGCAGTTGGATGTAAAGCCCTTCTTCATAGGATGAGGTGATGATATCCATGAAGGGCCTGATGATGATATCCGAGCCGGAAGAGAGGGTGACCAGCTCCACGATCTGCTCGCCCTTTTGCTGAATCTCCCGGTCGATGCTGCTCAGCACGCTGGCCTGCACCCGCGAAAACACCATGCCGCCGACCAGCAGCAGGATGGCGGCCAGAAGCCCGGTGTACCAGAGGGTGAGACGCAGGCGCAGGGACATGAGAACGCAATTTCCGGGCGTTTTGCAGGCCCGCTCAGGGCTGACGCAGGATGTAGCCCGCACCCCGTTTGGTGTAGATCAGGCGGGGTTCGCCCTCGGCCTCCAGCTTGGTGCGCAGATAACGGATGTAAACCTCGATGATATTGGATTCGCCGCCGAAATCGTAATTCCAAATCTCATCGTAGATCTGGGTGCGAGAGATGACCTGGTTGGGATGTCGCATGAAGAGCTCGAGCAGATCGAATTCCCGCGCGGTCAGCTCGATCTCGCGCTGGCCGCGGCGCACCGTGCGGGCCGCGGTGTCCATCACCAAATCCGCAAACTCCAGGATCTGCCTGGGCTGTCGGTGCTCCGCTCGGCGTAATTGCGCCCGCACCCGGGCCAGCAACTCATCGATATCGAAAGGCTTGACCACATAATCATCGGCGCCGCTATCCAGGCCCAACACCCGATCTTCCACCGTATCCCGGGCGGTGAGCATGAGAATAGGAACGTCGCTTTCATCGCGAATGCGCTTGCACACCTCGATGCCGTCGATGCCCGGCAGCATCAGGTCCAGGATGACCAAATCGGGATGTTCTTCGTGGAATGCGCTCAGCGCGTCCAGACCATTTTGCACCAGCCGGGCCTCGTAGCCTTCCAGCAGCAGGGCCCGCCGCAGAAGTTTGCCAATGGAAGGATCATCTTCGACGATGAGGATTTTCGTTGACATGATAAATTTCTCGCAATGAGTTGGGCCGCGTTGCGCCCGAATCAGGATCGCAGTTTAACAACCCGATGCAAATGCAGCGGCATCTCTGCTGGCAAAAGGCTTCGATACGGAAATGTCAAGGCATCTGGGATTTTATGCAACAATTCCAAATTTAAAATCTGCAAGAGGCAAGAGGGCGATTGCGCCCCTTCCCGGCCTCCTTTTAGCCCCCACCC
>JALWDV010000363.1 GCA_027036755.1 Anaerolineae bacterium | reverse complement strand
GGGTGGGGGCCAGGTCCAGCGGCCAAGGTTGCAAAACTGACGAACGCTGTCTTGAACGTCGGCTTATAGTCACTACTTTTGTAGATAGCGGTTTGATGCTATGAGAATTGGCCGCGGTCAGGATGGCGCTAGAATTCCACTACAAAACAGCGCCGGATAAATCCGGCTAGCCCCGCAGGGGCGCTGTTTCTAGCCGGGGGACTTCATCTCCCGGCGCTGGCGGCGGGCGCGAAGCGCCCTGGACCAAACAGGATTACTTTGTCAACGTTCATCAGTCGGCCAGCGCTCCCCGATTTTGAAACGCACCCCTAGAATCCAGGCCCGTTGCCCATCTCCCGGCTCTGTGCTACAATGCCCGTAGTCCACTCCCGACTCACTCGCCCATCTCCTCATGCAATACGACATCGCACTGAAAGAGCTGCTGAATCGACGGAGGGATTTGATGATGCAATCCATCGGCTACGAGCTAATCAAGAAAGAAGGCCTGGGAGAAGGCTACAAACGAGGTTTTCAGGAAGGCCTGGAAGAAGGCCTGGAGCAGGGTCTGGAGCAAGGCCACGAGCAGGGCTATCGCGATGGCCTTTTGGCCGCCATTGCCCTGGGCCTGGAGTTGAAATTCGGGGTGGAGGGCTTGAAGCTCATGCCCGAGATCAAAGGAATTCGGGACGTGGGCATTCTGGAGATTGTCGAGCAGGTCATCCGCACGGCCCGGCGCCCGGAGGCGTTGCGCGAGCTGTATCGCCCATAGCGCAGACGCATTGTTTATCCAGAGCCTGCAGGGCTGCAAAAGAGGAATTTGCGTGGTTCGTGAAACGAACTCCATGATGTCTGGATCATTCACATGGCGCCGCGTGCTTATATCGAGTGGCCTGCTGCTGGCGTTTTTGCTGGCGGCTTTCGCATTCTATTTGTTTGGGATAGGGGTGCTGCCCTTCGCCCGGGGCAGCCGGATGGGGGCGTATCAACGGTTGTGGCGGGCATTAGACCGCTATTACGTATATTGGGACATGGCGCCCATCGCTCCCGATGATCTGAAAGCGCGTTATGATCCCAAGATCGCGGACGCGGACGCTGCCTGCCAGGATATGTCTGGCCCATGCGAACCTTATCGCCTGGCCCTGACTGAGATGCTGGCCGAGTTGCAGGATGGCCACACTCGCGTTTTTCCCCCGCCGCCCCACGCCTTCCCGTCCGTCGCTGTGCGCGAGATCGAAGGCCGCGCCGCCATCGTCTGGGTCGCGCCCGAATCCGAAGCGGAGGCGGCGGGCCTGATTCCGGGCGACATTATCGTGACCGTGGATGGGCTGCCAGTGGAGGATGCGCTGCAACGCGTCCCTGCCTGGGCCATCGCCTTTGCCGCACCCCACACCCGCACATACAAGCGATACGCCAACCTCCTCATGGGTGAGCCGGACAGCCCGGTGACGCTGACTGTGGAAGACGCCTCGGGCGGGAGAAGGGAGGTCACCCTTCACTGCCAACCCTGGTCCAAATCCGATTGGCAGCCCATCGAAAGCCGTCGATTGGAATCTGGTTGGGGTTATATCGCCGTGCGGACGTTGAACCAGGGCCCGGGCCTGGTCAAAACCTTCGACGCGTCCCTGGATGGCATGATGGACGCGCCCGGCCTCATCCTCGACCTACGCTCCAACGGCGGAGGCAACTCCATGTGGGGCGATCGCATGGTGGGGCGCTTGATCACCGACACCCTTTCTTACGGGACGGAATGCTTTCGCGGCCGGCATCCCTATCATATCTGGACGAAGGGCTGCCATACGTTGGAGGTGCAGCCGCGCGGCAAGCCATATTCCAGGCCTGTGGCCGTGCTGCTAAACGCCAATGTGCACAGTTCGGCCGAATGGATGGCCGCAGCCCTGTGCACCACAGGCCGGGCCCGCTGTTTTGGCCGCGTCACCGCCGGCAACACAGGCAACCCCGTCCCCTTCCACCTGCCCGACGCCACCGTTTATTACAGCACGGGCGATTTTCATCTGCTGGATGGCGAGCGCCTGAACGGCCTGGGCGTCGCCCCCCACGAGGGTGTTGCCTGGACGTTGGAAGATGTGCGGGCCGGGCGCGATCCCGACATGGATGCCGCCCGGGCATGGTTGGGCGAGGTCGCTTCCCAAAAGTAAGGCGGTTGCCGTCCCTTGTGGTAGAATTGGGGAGATTACGCTGATGAAAGCTGACGCGGCGCAGATCTTCGCAGATGATTTTCTGGATTTTTCATCAGCGTTCCCGCCTCCATCTCAAAGTAAATCAAATTGAATCGCCATGTCTGAACACACCCCATCGTCCCCTTCCTCTCGCCCGACCATCTCCATCATTGCCCCGGTTTACAACGAAGAAGCCATCCTGCACGAGCTCTATAAACGCGTCTCCGAGACTCTGGAGACTCTGGGCGAGCCGTGGGAGCTGGTGCTTGTCAACGATGGCAGTTGGGATCGATCCTACGAGATCATGTTGGAATTGCACCAGCAGGATCCGCGGGTGCATATCGTCAATTTCTCTCGCAACTTCGGGCACCAGATCGCGATCACAGCGGGCATGGATTACGCCCAGGGCCAAGCCGTGGTCATCATCGACGCGGATTTGCAAGACCCGCCCAGCGTCATCCTGGAGATGGTGGATAAATGGCGCGAGGGTTACGAGGTGGTGTACGCCATCCGCCGGGAGCGCAAGGGCGAGACCCGCTTCAAGCTGTGGACAGCCAAGATGTTCTATCGGACGATCAACAAAATCACGGGCGTGAACATCCCCCTGGATACGGGCGACTTTCGGCTGCTGGATCGCAAAGCCGTGGATGCGCTGCGCCAGATTCGGGAGCATCACCGATTCATGCGCGGGCTTTCGGTGTGGATCGGCTTCCGGCAGACGGGCGTGACTTATGTGCGGGAGGAGCGCTTCGCGGGGGAAACAAAATATCCCCTGAGCAAGATGCTGCGTTTCGCCATGGACGGCATCACCTCCTTCTCCTACCTGCCCCTGCAATTCGCCACTTATATCGGCTTCATCATCGCCGGGCTCAGCGTGCTGGGCATCCTGATCGCCATCATTTTGCGCCTTTCCGGCAGCCAGGCCTTTTACGGCCAGGCCACCACGTTGGTGATGGTGCTGTTTCTGGGCGGCATCCAGCTCATTTCCCTGGGCGTCATCGGCGAATATCTGGGCCGAATCTACGACGAAGTCAAAAATCGCCCCCTCTACATCGTGGATGAGGCCGTGGGGTTCGAGCAGCGAGACGCCGGCCCGACGTATCAATAATCGGACGCCTGTCAGCGTACAACGAAATACCAGTATCCCAGCCCGAGCCAGGCCGCGGTGCTGATGATGAGCGCGGCCAGGAACGCGGGCTTGCGGGTCTTGTGACGAAAGACGAATCGCCCGGCCCACGCGCCCGCCGCACCCCCGGCCAGGGTGCTCAGATGCAACACCATCTCGGGCACGCGGCCGCCGCCAATCTTGGATTGGGCCTTGTCGTAGCCATACAACCCGAAAGTGACCACGCTCCAGGCCAATAGCCAGGCCCAGAAGATATCCAGCTTGATGAAATAGAGGATCGCCAGCAGGGCCAGCAGGCTGAGCGCCAGAGCGATGATGGAGAAGGTGGTTTTGGGCTTGCGTTTTGGCATGAGGTCTCGAAATATCAAGAAGATGGGTGACGAAAACGGGGGAAGACAGGCGTTCATTATACAATAAATATGGGTTCTTTTGGATTTCAGGGGACGAGATGCCGGGCGGATTACCTTTTCATTCTTATGAGACACCGAGGATGATATAATTTGGGTGTGTCCCAAATGAGTTGGAAAGTTAAAATAATCGGCATGGTTCATTCTCATTCAAAACCATCCTTACAATTTCTCCGTCAAACGTCATACGTCAAACGTAAAAAAGAGCCTTTTTCGCCACGTTTTGACGTTTGACGCTTTACGTTTGACATGCTTTGCCAGGCGTCGACCCTATTGAAATTGTAAAGATGCAGGAAGGACGATCTGAACCATACCCCAAATCCTTGAATCACTCTCAAGAACCGGTGGACCGCTATCTGGACGATTTCCAGCGGGTGCGCCTGTTGGTTCAACGCTTTCCATTATCGGATATTCCGGTGCTGGCAAACATCTCGGCCAGCGTTGTCGGCAGTGTGCGGCTTTGTTGCGGGAGTATGAACCAACGTTGCCATTTTATCAGCAGGAGAAAACGGCCAGGAAAACGACAAACCATGATGAGAAGGAGGCGCCTTTATCGACAGAATAAAAAAGAAATGGCCCCTCTGTCTCGTCGTCGTCGAGCTTGTGGGCAGTGTGGGCAATGCCTGTCATTCTCGGTGAGCTTATGGTATAGTTTACAAGTGACGAGACAGCTTTGCTACGCTCAGACGTTGTGGCGTTGTCCAAGTCCTGTGGGCGACCGACAAGCCATCCACAGGACGGCATTGTCCACAAGCTGGCTGCACATCGGCATCTCATATGAGACTATTGCGAATCCGCCCTGAGAGCTCTCTGCATCCAGCCGGATTCGTATTTTTGCCCTTCGTGTCCTAGCCCGAAGGGCGCTTCGCCGCCCACTAAATCCGCCGACTGATGAACATTGACAAAATAATCTGGTTATAGGCCCGAGACGCTTCGCGCCCGCGGCCAGCGCCGGGGGATGAAGTCCCCCGGCTAGAAACAGCGCCCCTGCGGGGCTAGTACAAGGAGGCGTAAGTCGTTGTATGGTTGGCTGCATGCGCTTGCGTCCAGCCGAATTCGCAATCCGGCGGGTTAAGTGGGAAAAGTGCGCCGGATCGCACATCCGGCGCGGCGCATTAGCATAGCAAACCGTACAATCATTTCGGCCTTCGTGTACTAGCCGAGGTGCGACGCACTTTCCACAAGCCCTGGCTGCGTCCCATTACGTTCTGAAGTTGCCCAGGTGGGACGTTGGGCCAATGCCTGCTTCAAGTGCGTCGCACCTTGGGCCCGGCGACTTCATTGCCGGGCGGACGTGGCGAACGCCACGATGACCGATTTAATTTCTGAACATTCATCATTGGATGCACTGCAAAAAGGTTTCTCAACACGGAGACACGGCGGACACAGAGAAAAATAAGGGAGTTCACGGAGAAAATCCTCTCCAAACCTTATCTTTTTCCTTCGCGCCTTCGTATCCTCGCGTCTTCGTGGCTTTTTTCAGGAAAGCCATCATTGCGTCTCCCCATGCAATCCTCCACGCAAAACAACTTTTCGCTCGTCATCACCAACAAGGGCGTGCTGGCGCTGAGCGCGCTGGTGGCGCTATGGTTGACCGAAGCCAACGCCTTCACCATGTTTCTGTGGGCGCTGGCCGGTTATCTGGCGATTTCCGGCATTCTCCTCATCGCTTTGAATCGATGGGGAAATCGCCAGCGGCTGATTCTTTCCATCAACTACATTCTGGATATGGGGCTGACGCTGGCCATCATCTACGTGAGCGGCGGCTTCAGTTCGCCATTCTGGGCGTTGCTCATCCTGCAGGTGCTCTTGCCCGCCTTCTACTTCCCCTGGCCCATGTTCATCTGGATGGGGGCTTTTCTCAGCGGGCCTCTCTACGCCCTGACCGTCTGGGCCCACGCCCAAACCCCGGTCTTCCTGCAAGACACGCTTTTTCTCACCCGCTACGCGGTTCTCTTCGTCGGCGCCATCGCGGGAGCCATGGCCGTGCAACAGCTGCTGGAGCATCAGGTGCGGGAGAAAAACCTGCAAACCGCACTGGCCACCCGCGAAGCGGATCTGGCCACCCAGACCGCACAATTGCAGCGCACAGCCAGCGACCTGGGCGAACGGGTGCTACAATTGCGGGCCCTGCAAGAAGTGGCCCGCTCGCTGGCCGTCACCCTCAATCTGCACGAGACCAATCGCGCGCTCATCAAACGGCTTTCCACCATCACCGACGCCCGGCACGTGGCCCTGATGCTGCTGCAATCGGATGAATTGCGTTTGCAGGGCTCGTGGCTGGACACAAAAGCCAAACCTCGTCGCCTCATCCCCATCGAGCTTCAACTCACCCCGCAGGATATCGAAAGCCTGAGCATGGGCGTGCTCGTCTTCAGTCCGGTCAGCTCCGAGCTGGGATTTCAGGCCCTGCAACGCATCTGGGATGTGAAATACTTTCTCTGCGTGCCGCTGATCCTGCGCGGCGAGCCCTTTGGCGCGCTTTATCTGGGCGACAACCGCCGCGATTTCGTCAGCGAGCAAGAACGCCAGTTCCTGGAATCCTTCGCCTACTTCGCATCCACCGCCATCGAAAACGCCCAGCTCTATCAGGCCGTGGCCGATAAAAACCAGGAACTGGAGACCATCCTCTCGGGCATCGGCGACGGCGTGCTGGTGGTGGACGCGGACCTGCGCGTCATGCTGATGAATCCGGTGGCCACCCGCATCTTCAGCCTGCAAGCGCCACCCCCCAATGGCGCGCCCCTGCCCGAAAGCATCCGCCGCCAGCCCATCTACGATCTGCTGGAGGAGATTCGCATCGCGCCCAACGATTTCCAGATGCAGGAGATCGATCTGGCTCCCCTGGGCAGCGATCAGCTTCGCACCTATCAGGCCCTGGCGACGCCGCTGATGGTGGGACAAACCTTGCAGGGCATCGCCACGGTGCTGCGCGACATCACCACCCAGAAAGAGCTGGAGCGCATGAAATCCAACTTCCTGTCGGTGGTCTCCCACGAGCTGCGCACGCCCCTGCACGCCATCAAGGGCTTCGTTAACATCATCCTCATGGGCAAGACAGGCCCGGTCAGCGAAATCCAGCGCGATTTTCTGGAGACCGTGCAAGAGCAGACCAACAATCTGCAACGGCTCATCGACGATCTGCTTGAATTCTCCCGGCTGGAATCGGGCCGCGTCACCCTGCGCTTGCAGCCCGTGGATATCCCCGTGGTCATCGAGGCCGTTGTGGAAAAGCTGTCATTGGCCGCGCAATCCGCTCACGTCACCATCATCAACCGCACACCCGAAGACCTCCCCACCATCCTGGCCGACCCCTGGCGGCTGGAGCAGGTGGTCACCAACCTGGTGGATAACGCCATCAAGTTCACGCCTGCCCAGGGCCAGGTCACCATCGACGCCGTTGATCTGGGCGACTACATCCAGGTCTCTGTGGCCGACACCGGCATCGGCGTCCCCGCTGAGCAGCGAGAGCGCATCTTCGACCGTTTTTATCAGGTGGATGGCGGCGCCAATCGCCAGTACAAGGGCACGGGCCTGGGCCTGACCATCTGTCGGCACATCGTCGAGCATCATCGGGGGCGCATCTGGGTGGAAAGCGCCCCCGACGGGCCGGGAGCCGTCTTCCGATTCACCATCTACAAGGGCCTGGAGGATAGCGACATCGCCACCCTCGATTTCACCACCCTGCCCCATCAACAGACGTCATAGCGCCATGTCCACCCTCATCATCATTCCCGCCCACAACGAAGCCGAAAACCTGCCCTACGTCCTGCCCCGCCTGCGCCAGACACTCCCCCAGGCCGACATCGTGGTCATCGACGATCATTCCAGCGACGAAACCGCCCGCACAGCCCGCAAGCTGGGAGCCACGGTGGTGCGTCTGCCCAACAACCTGGGCTATGGCGGCGCGGTGCAAACCGGCTTTCGCTACGGAGCCGAATTCGGCTACGATTATGCGGTGATGATGGACGCGGACGGCCAGCATGATCCCACCTCGGTTCCGCAGCTATTGGCTCCGGTGATGGCCGGAGAATGCGACGTGGCCCTGGGCTCCCGCTTCAAGGGCCAGATGACCTATCGCACCTCCCTGGTGCGTCGCATGGGCATGAGGATGTTCGCGGCCATCACCCACGCGCTCACCGGGCAGGAAGTCACCGACGCCACATCAGGCTTTCAGGCCATGAATCGGGATGTGATGCGTTTCTTTGCGGAAGAGAATTATCCCAGCGATTATCCCGATGCAGACACGCTGATCATGCTGCATTTCGCTGGATTTCGCGTGCGAGAAGAGCCGGTGGTGATGCACGAACGCATCGCTGGCGAATCGATGCACGGCAGTTCGTTGAAGGGGCTTTACTACATCATCAAGATGCTGCTTTCCATCTTCATGGTTTATCTGCGATATCACACCAGGGCGGGCGCGCTGCGCGCCAACCGGCCCGGGGCGGCGGCGTGATGCAGGCGGCCCTCTCCATCGATCTGGAATCCTACTGGCACGCCGAGCTGTTGCGCGCCCGCATCCACCGGGCCCAGGCCGATGATCGGGTGGAGGCGGCGACCTGGCCCCTCCTGGACCTGCTGGCCCGACGCGGCGTCCGCGCCACCTTCTTCGTCGTGGGCGAAGTCATCGCGACCCATCCCGATTTGATCCGGGCCATCGCGGCCGCGGGGCACGAGCTGGGATGCCACACCTACACCCATCGCCCCCTGTGGGAGCTGGAAGAGGCGTCCTTCGAGGAGGAAATCATACGGTTTCAGCGCGTTCTGGCGGATGTGGCGCCGGGCGTCCAACCGCGCGGCTTTCGCGCCCCCACCTTCAGTCTCTCCCCTCACACAGCCTGGGCGCTGGATGTGCTGGCCCGCCACGGCTACGCCTACGATTCCAGCGTCTTCCCCATGAAAACGCCCCTCTATGGCGTACCTGGCGCGCCGCCCGCGCCCTACCGCCCCGCCTCCGACCTTATCAACACCGATCCGGACGCGCCGCTGATGGAATGGCCCATGACCGCGTGGCGCGTCGGGCCATTGACCATCCCCGTGTGCGGCGGCTTCTATCTGCGCGTGCTGCCCATGCCCCTCATCCTGCACGGCCTGAAAGCCGCGGCCGCGCGGGGCCCCATCGTCGTCTATCTCCACCCCTGGGAACTGGACCCGGGCACGCCGCGCATCCCGCTTTCCATACAGGATCGATTCATCACTTACCACAACACCGGGCGGGCCATGCAAAAACGCCTCATCGCCCTGCTGGACGCCTTCGAATTTCGGCCCATGAGCGATGTGCTGTTCGGCGAGACGCGTCACCCTTCATCCGGGCAAAACTGAAACCAGTTTCGAGCGGGAAGAACGCAATAATCCAGATCCGTCACGAAATCGCTCAGCCGCCCCCACCAAAAGCGCCACTCGCCGCTGTTCAGCGCCCGATGCAGAATAACCGCGTTGGCCGCGTAGAGCGCCACCATCCGCACCGGATACGCGCCCCACATGGTGTGATACAACTCCAGCGGCTCAAGGCCCAACGCCTGCATGGCCGGCAGCCATTGATGAACCATAAAACGACGATACGCCATCTCCCGTCCAGGAAGATAGTTGTAGGTGACGAGCAACTTGTAACCCTGGCGTGATTCCATAGCGTAAAAAAGCGTAAAACGCGACTGGGGATCAGGACTTCTGGGCGAAGGATGGCGTTGGGGACTGATGCGGCGGTTTTCCATATCTAAATCCCTGGCGTCATCATATCAGCCCCGCACCGCAGTGTCAAACAGCGCGGGGTGGAGGTGAAGGGAGACTGGGAAGGTGGAATCGCCCCCTTGCTTCTCGTTGATCCTAAATTTGGCTTTCCTGAAAAAATGCCATGAAGACACGAAGATACGAAGGCGAGAAGGAAAAAGATAAGGTCTGGAGAGGATTTTCTCCGTGAACCCCCTTATCTTTTCTCTGTGTCTTCCGTGTCTCCGTGTTGAAAAACCTTTTTGCATTGCATCCAATTTGAATCTGTTGGGTTTCCGACAAGTCGCCAATTTGACAAACACCGGAAGATTCTTTATAATGACCTAGCCCTTTTTTAGTTATGCTAACTGCGCATTTCACATGAGGGTGATTTCGATTGCTCGATAGTGGAAAATGATAAAATTTTGTTGTTGACCATCTTGTGCAGGATAGAGTGTCGGTACGCGCATTCTATAAAGCGAAGTCTGGAGATGTAACAATATCTCTTCTGCTGTGTCCAACTGATATCTGGGCGTTCGAGACGATCTTCAGCCAGATGGGGCGAGATCCCTTGATGACATTCGAAATAATAGGTTGGTCTTCGTGGATGAGCTCCTGATGATACGTGTGCGATAGATGGCGTTCGAAGTAGTTGTCATTTTCTGTAACTGCGACTGCTGAGTCAGTTTGTTACCAGGTTTTTGCCGGGGCTTTCACCTGGCTTAGGATAACATCCTTCCTCTCCGGGCTGAGAAGACAAACTATAACCTTTTCCTGTTCCAGAAACCGTTTGTTACAAGGCGCCGGACCATGAAAATTTCCAAAGGAGGAATAATAATGTATCCAAGACAAACCCCACTCTTTAGACTAATCCTGTCAGGATTCGCTGCCTCGATCCTGTCAGTGTTTACTATTATAGCCCTCACCTTTTTTTCGGGAACAACGGTGATCCACGCCCAAGACTGGTCGATTTCGGGGCGGGTATGGGATGACGCCAACACCAACGGCGTTGTCGACGCCGGGGAGACCGGCATCCCCAACACCACTGTCGTTCTCTACGACGTCACATCGGGAACATGCCAGAGCGTCCATACTGGTAATGATGGCAGTTATTCCTTCAGCGGACTAAATCCGGGGGATTATCGCATCTACGAGGCGGCCGGCGAATCAGCGCCATCCCCCGCGAACTGTCCGCCGACAGAAAGCGTCGCTGATTCAAACACCAAAACCGTCACGCCTGGCTCCATCGCTGATCCGGATGATTATTTGTCATCCACCCCCAACAGAATCGATGTTACGCTGAACAGCGATCTGATCGATCAGAATTTTGGTGACTTTCACAGCACGCCCTTTGCGTCATGTATCGATTGGTCGTTTCTGACGCAGAATACTCCCAGCGATCTCTATAGAGTTAATCTGGTCACCGGCAGTGCTAATATTCTCGCAAGCGGATGGCCCACCACCACAAATGCTATTGGCTACAATATCCTGAACAATTACATCTTCGGCTACGACGTGACCACCCGGGGCCGCATTACCGTTATTGATGCCTCCTATAACATTACCAGTCTTGATGTGCAGGGACTGGGAAACAACGTCAAGGCCTTTGTGGGTGATGTCTCGACCGAGGGTTACTTGTATCTGCACGACGGAAATCAAACCGTGCGGATTGTCGATGTCAACCCACAGCGAACAACCTACCTGACACTCATCAATGTGATGAGCCTTTCGAAAACAACAAACATCGCCGACTGGGCGTTTAATCCTACCGATGGCAAGTTGTATGGCGTCAACAACGTAGGCAACGTGATACAAACTGATCCCGATACCGGGGTGGTAAGAAATCTGGGCAATCCAGGCATCACGGAGGATGGCCTGTTTGGAGCCGTGTATTTTGACAATGCCGGCTTCCTTTTCGCCAGTCACAACAACACGGGCAAAATCTACCGCATCGATTTACGCCCTCCCATCCAATCTCCTCCCGAGGCCATCTTGTTCACGAATGGCCCCTCTTCCAGTAAAAACGATGGGGCCCGCTGTCCTTACGCCCCCTCCGCCCTCCTGGATTGTGGCGATGCGCCCGACGTCAACGGCCAGACAAGCGGAAAAAACATGGCTTTTCATGCCATCGACGCCAATGGTCCCTATTTAGGATCGACCCCTCCGGATGAGGAATTCACCGGCAGTCCCACCACTAACGCCGATGGCGACGACAACACTGACTCCAATGATGAGGATGGGCTCTCCGGCTTTGTTGGCGTGGACGACGATTGGAGCGACGGCGGCGCTATCGAGGTGGATGTAAGCAATGTGGGCAACAATGGCGCTTGCGTCTATGCCTGGGTGGATTGGGAGGATAACGGTTTTGGCGTAGGGAATGACTCCACGAGCCAGGTGGATGTTTCTTCCGCCGGCACGGTCACGGTGAATTTCAACAACAATCTTCCGTCTCAGGGTGATTTCCCCGATTCAGTCTACCTGCGTCTGCGCGTGGTGAGCGGGGCATGCAGTTCGCTGGCCGCTACAGGCGGCGCCAGTGATGGCGAAGTAGAGGATTTCCTCCTCAACTTCACCCCTACGGCCATCACGCTACAAGCTTTTGCTGCTGCGTCCACGCCCTCCATCTGGCTTGGAGGCGCCTTGCTGGCCGGCCTGGGCTTACTGGGCGGCGTTCTCACATTGCGAAAAAGCTGAAACGAAATGGGTGCGTCCCAAATGAGTTGAGAACCAGGTTGGCGAGCGCAAGCGTGACGTCCGTCAGTTCTCAAAAGCGCAACCGGCCATCGTTAGTGATCGTCTAAAATTTACTTCCCTTTTTCCGAGGTTTTCGCGTCTGCGAGAGAAGGCCCCCCTCAGTCCCCCCGCAAGCGGGGGGATATCATCCTCGCCTGAAAAAATCCTTTGCAAACCAGCGGCTCCCTCCCCTGCAAAGGAGCGAAGCGACTGGCGGGGGAGGGCCGGGGAGGGGGCGAAGCTCTGGCGGCCCGGCAGGGAAAGGGAACTAATTTCTAGACGCGTACTAATCGCCTACGGCAAAAAC
>JALWDV010000362.1 GCA_027036755.1 Anaerolineae bacterium | reverse complement strand
ACCCACCCCCATATCCAAAACAACCAAGCAGCCAACCAAAAACAACCAAAACAACCCACCAAATTAAACAAATCAACCAACCCACCAAGCAAAAAAACCAAAACAACAAACCAGCCAAACCAAGACAACCAACCAACCAACCAAAACAACCAGAGCAACACTCCAACCAACCCAAGAAAGTTACCAACCAACCAACCAACCAACCAACTAACCAAAAGCACCAAAGCAAACAACCAACCAACCTAAAACAACCAAAACAGCCCACCAGAATAACAAAAACAGCCAACCAACCAAACAAAACAAACAACCAAAACAACCAAGTGACCAATACAAACTACAAAAACAACAAAGAAACCTATCAAAACAACCAAAACAAACAACCAACCAATAAAAGACAACCAAAACAATGAAAGTTACCAACCAACCAACCAACCAACTAACCAAAAGAACCAAACCAACCAACCAACCATCCGACCAAAGCAACCAAGGCAACTAAAAAAACAAACAACCAAACCAACAAGCCAACCAACCAAAGCAACCGAAGGAACCAGCCAAACCAAAGCAAACTATACCAAACCAAACAAAACCAACCAACAAACAAAACCAAGTCAAACCAAGCAAAACCGAAACAAACAAACAACCAATCAAAAGAACCAAATAACCAACCAAAACAGCGAAAGCAACCAAGCAACCACCCAAAGCAACCAAAACAACCAACCAACCAACGTAAGCTACCAAAACAACACCCAAACAACCAACAAAAACAACAAAAGCAAGCAGCCAACCAACCAACCAAAACAACCAACCTACCAACGTACAAAAACAACCAAAGTAACCACACACCAACCAACCAAAATAACCGAAGAAACCACCTAAGCAAACAACAAAAATCCCCAAAGCAATACCCAATCAACCACCCAAAATAACCAAAGGAATCAGCCAACTAACCAACCAAAACCACTAAATCAACCAACCAACCAATCAACTAAAACAACCAAAGCAACCAAGCAACCAACCATAACAACAAAAACAACCAACACAGCACACCAACCAAACAAAGAAACTACCAAAACAAGCAACCAACAAAGCAACAAAAGCAACCACCCAAGCAAACAACCAAAACAACCAAACAAACAAAAAACAACCAATAAAGCTACCAAAACAACAAAAGCAACCACCCAAACAACCAACCAAAATAACCAAAGCAGCCAACCAACCAATTAAAACAACCAAAGAAGCCAAACATCAACC
>JALWDV010000361.1 GCA_027036755.1 Anaerolineae bacterium | reverse complement strand
TGTTCGGGGGAGGGAGACACCCATCTGCTACACAAATTGGCGAAGCGATGGGCTCCTCCCCCTGCAAGGCGTCAGCCGAAGCGGGGGGAGGCCGGGAGGGGGGCTTGTTGCCGGGCCAAATTTGAAATTGCTGCCGAAGGAAGGATGCGTTTCCAAAATGGGGGGCGCTGCCCGAGTCGATGCGGGCGCTTCAGGCCAGGGGCCCAAAAGCCCGAGGCTCGGCCCATCCTCCAGCCTCCCTCAAGACGCCGGATCGCCGGGCCCGCCCCTGGTCACCATCGCCATTCCCGTGCTGAACGAAGCCCGGCTACTGCCCGGCCTGCTGGAGCGTCTGCGGGCTCAGACCTGGCCGCGAGAGGCCATGCAGATCATCATCGCTGATGGCGGCTCCAGCGACGGCTCCGACGACATGGCCCGGAAAGCCGCGCGCGAGTTCCCCGACTTCGTCGTCATTCCCAACCCGGGACGCATCGCGGCGGCAGGACTGAATCAGGCGTTAGCCCGGGCCCGGGGCGCGTATTTTCTGCGGCTGGATGCGCGCGCTCGCCCCGCGGCCGACTATGTCGAACGCTGCGTGGCGCATCTGCAAACGGGCGAGTGGGCGGGCGTGGGCGGGGCGCAAATCGCGGTGGGAGATCAAGAGTCGGGCCGGGCCATCGCCCTGGCGCTGAATCACCCTCTGGGCGCGGGCGGGCCCCGGTATCGGCGGGCCGGCGTTTCGGTCGAAAGCGAAACCCTCTTCCTGGGCGCTTATCCCGTCGATTGGCTGAAACGGGCGGGCGGCTGGGATGAGACCTTCGCGGCCAACGAAGATTACGAATTGAACACGCGTTTGCGGCGGGCGGGCGGCAGACTGCTGGTCGCATCGGACGTGCGGGTGACGTACATCGCCCGAGACAGTTTGGCGGCTCTGGCCCGGCAATACGCCCGCTACGGCTCATGGCGATTTGTCACCTGGCGCAAGCATCCCCAGGCCATGCGCCCCCGCCATCTGGCTCCTGCGGTCTGGACCGCGGGCCTGGCGCTGGCCGCGGCCCTGACGCCTCTTACCCCCTGGCTGCTGCTGGCGATGATCCTGCCCTATCTGTTGGCCATCACCCTGGCGGCCGCGTCGCTGGCCGCGGGCCACGGCTGGCGATTGTTTCCCCGCATCTGGCTGGCCTTTCCGACCATGCACCTGAGCTGGGGCGCGGGCTTTTGGCGGCGGGCGCTCACCGGGCGATGATCCGGTCGAACCCGCTTTATTGCTCCCGACCGCCGAATCAGCTATAATGACGCCAACACCTCAACCCGATGGAGCATCTTTATGACCTCATCCACCGACATCACGCAACTCGCCCGAGAAGCCCAGGCGCTGAAGGAAAAACTGGACGCCCTGTGGGCCGATGAGGGCGTCGATCAACTCAACATCTTCCTCGATCCGGAGATCACCGAGGTTCTGGAGGAAATCAAGCGGCTCAGCATGGATTTCATCGCCAAAGTGGCGCAATCCGCTGATTGACCCTCACGCTTTTCCACCTCGACGCCCGTCCTCCGGACGGGTGTTTTATTGCGCACCATGTTCAAAGACCAGGCAAAAATCTATGTCAAGGGCGGCGATGGCGGCAACGGCGTCGTTGCGTTTCGTCGCGAGAAATTCGTGCCCCGGGGCGGGCCCGCGGGCGGCAGCGGCGGCCGCGGGGGCGACGTCTATCTCGTCGCCAGCGAACGCCACAACACCCTGCACCATTTTGCGTTCAAGGTGCATTTCAAAGCCGAACGGGGCAAGCACGGCAGCGGCTCCAACAAGCAGGGCGCCCGCGGCAAAACCATCGAGGTGCCCGCGCCGCCCGGCACCGAAGTTTACGACGCGGACACCGGCGAATTTCTGGGCGAGCTGCTGGAGCCCGGCGAAAAGCTGCTGGTGGCCCGGGGCGGCCGGGGCGGCCGCGGCAATTACGCGTTCCGCTCCGCCACCAATCAGGCCCCCCGCATCGCCGAAAAGGGCGAGCCGGGCGAGGAGCGCTGGCTGCGGCTGGAGCTGAAGCTCATCGCAGACATCGGCATCATCGGCGTGCCCAACGCGGGCAAAAGCACCCTGCTGTCCACCGTCACCCGGGCCAAACCCAAGATCGCGGACTATCCCTTCACCACACTGGAGCCCAACCTGGGCGTGGCCGTGGTGGATTACCAGGATGTGGTGCTGGCCGACATCCCCGGCCTCATCGAGGGCGCGCATTCGGGCGTGGGCCTGGGGGATGACTTTTTGCGGCACATCGAACGCACTCGCGTGCTCATCCACCTGATCAACGGCCTCAGCCCCGACCCTCTGGGCGATTTTCAGGCCATCAACCAGGAACTGGCGCTGTTCAATCCCCAACTGGCCGACAAACCCCAGGTGGTTGGCTTCAACAAGATGGATATCCCCGAAGTGCGGGAGCGCTGGCCCCAGGTGCGGGATGAACTGGCCAGCGAGGGCGTGGAAGCCATCCCCATCTCCGCGGCCACGGGCGAAAATCTGCAGACGCTGCTGCGTCGGGCCGTGGCTATTCTCAACGAGCTGCCGCCCATCGAGCGCAAAAAAGCCATGCCTATCATCCAGCCGGTGGATGAAGACGCGTTCGAGATAGAAAAAACGCCCGAAGGCTGGGTTGTCAGTGGCAAGCGCATCGAGCGGGCCGCAGCCATGACCAATTGGGATTACTACGAGGCAGCGCTGCGTTTCCATCGCATCATGGAGGCCATGGGCGTCGCCGAGGCCCTGGAGCAGGCGGGCGTCGAAAATGGCGACACAGTCATCATCGGCGACACCGCGCTGGAATGGCACGATGATTATTACTACGAATAGCGGCATGGTTCAGAGCATCCATCCGGTATTTCTACAATTTCGTAACTACTAAGGCAGGCCTGCTGAGCCAACGTTCAAGACAGCGTTTGTCAGTTTTGCAGTCTTGGCCGCTGGACTTGGCCCCCACCCCGGCCCTCCCCCGCCAGTCGCTTTGCTCCTTTGCAGGGGAGGGAGCCGCTGGTTTGCAAAGTGTTTTGCAGAGGGAGAGGTCTTTCCCCCCGCTTGCGGGGGGGAGCGAGGGGGGGGCTGCCGCAGCAGAAGCCAAGCCACCGAAAACAGACAGACTACCTTAGCAGTTACACAATTTCAAGTGATCAACGTCTGGCAAAAGCGCGTCAAACGTAAATCGTCAAACGTCAAAGCATGGCGAGAAGGCTCTTTTTGACGTTTGACGTATGACGTTTGACGGGAAAATTGTAAAGGCCGTTTTGAAAGAGAATGAACTATGTCGAACAACCAACACCCCATCCCCAATCTCTGATTCCCCATGTCACGCATCGGACTCCTGGGCGGCACCTTCGATCCGGTTCACTTCGGACACCTCATCCTGGCCGAAACCGCCCGCGACACCTTACGCCTGGATAAAGTTTACTTCGTTCCCGCTGCGGACCCACCCCACAAGCAGGGCCGCATCATCGCCAGCGCCGAACATCGCCTGGACATGCTGCGAATGGCCATCGCCGACAACGACGCTTTCGAGATCAGCCTCATCGACATCGAGCGCGAGGGGCCCGACTACACCGCGGAGATGCTGGAAATCGCCCGGGAGAAGCTGTTGCAGCCGGGCGACGACCTGTGGTTTCTCATGGGCCTGGATTCAGTCATCGATTTCCCCAACTGGCACGAGCCCGAGCGCATTCGCCTGTTGGCCCGCCTGGCCGCAGCCACCCGCCCCGGTTACGACATCGACTGGACGCCGCTGGAAAAAGCCCTGCCCGGCATCAGTCACGAAGTGACCTTGCTGCCCATGCCCGGCGTGGATATCGCCTCCAACAACATCCGCCGCCGCATCCTGCATGGCAGCAGCATCCGCTATCTTGTGCCCGAGTGCGTGCGGCAATACATTCTGGAAACGGGCCTGTACCGCTACATCCGCTGAGCCAATAGGTGCGACGCGCTTGAGACGGGCGTTGGCCTGACGCAACACCGGATCAACGCCTGACCTGATGCGACGAGGCCACGGCTTGTGGCAAGTGCGGTAACTGCTAACGTACTCGACTTTAAGCCTCAAAAAGCCACGAAGGCTCGAAGTTTTTCGAAGACACGAAGCAAAATAAAGAAAAACACTTCGTGCCTTCGTCTTTCTTCGTGTCTTCGTGGCAAAAAATGGTGGCGAAACCTTAGTAGTTACCAAGCGCGTCGCACCTGGTGAGCCCCAACCCGCTAACTCCGAACTCAGGTCATCTACACAAGCGCCAGCAGGATGGTGAGGGTGAGCACGCTGGCCAGGGTGGAGAAAAGCACCGTCGAGGTGACGAAATCGGGCAGCAGGTCATATTCCAGGGCGATGATGCTGGTGAGCACGGCCGCAGGCATGCCCGATTGCACGATGGCCGTGGCCCGAGAGACGCCGGTGACGCCAAAGGCCAGCGCCAGTCCCGCGGCCAGCAACGGCCCGCCCAGCAGCCGCACCGCGCTGACGATCCAGACATCTTTTTCCGGCCGCAGGCCGGCGCTGGCGGCAAGCTGCACGCCCAAAGCCACCAGCATCACCGGAATCATGGCCGCGGCCAGCAGCCCGATGATGCGTTCGAGGGGGAGGGGAATGGCGACGCCGGTTCGGTCGAAGAACAGGGCTGGCGGCACGGCCAACAGCGCCGGGGTTTTGAGCACCGACAAGGCCGCGCTGAGCCCCCCGCCCCGCACATATCCAGCCGCGCCCACGCCCACCACAAACGCGGCCAGGCTGATGGTGAGAAAGTAGATGGTGGCCGGGATCAAGGCTTCATGGCCCAGACGAAACTCGATGAGGGGCAGGCCGAAATTGCCCACGTTGCCGAAGCTGGCGATGAGTGCAAACGCGGCCATGACCGGTTTGGGACGCCGCAGCGCCGCGGCGACCATCACGCCCAGGGCCGCGGTTGCGGCCACGATGGCCAGCCCAAACAGCACCATGCGGCCCAGCTCGCCCGCTTCCACCCGGGCCTTGCTGATGACATCGAAGACGAAGGCGGGGATGAAGAGAAAGTAGGCCGAGCGGCTGAGGGTGCGGGCCTCCAGCTTGAGCCTGGGCCCCGCGAAATAGCCGATGATGACAAGCCCGAACACCGGCGTGATGACGGTGACGAATATCTCGATGAGGTGAACAAGCATGAAGGCGGCCTCGACGTCAGTTGGTGATGGGATGATGGTGCATGGCAGGTCGTGACAGTATATCGCAGAAAGCAATCAACGGCCAGGGCATGACATTTCGCTGCTGTTTCCCGCGTAAGGGGTTCGCACCGTCTGTTTGATAAAAAATTTAGAAGCGAATTGAGAAAATTCAATTTTATAACAAATTTTTCAAAAAACACCTTGACAAAAATAAAAATTTTTGCTATGCTGCAGACAGAAGTTTGAATTCTCACTAAAATTCCCTTCAGAGGTGAATGATGAAATATCCTGTTCCAGGACGTTGTCCCGTATGCGGACAAAGCCTGTATGTCACAAAACTCGCCTGCGTTCATTGCGGCACATCGGTGGAAGGCGCGTTCGAGCTGCCCCGCCTGGCCCGGCTCTCGCCCGAACACCAGCAATTCGTCGAGCTGTTCATCCGCTCGGAGGGCAAGCTGAATCGAGTGCAAGAGATCTTGGGCGTCTCGTATCCCACGGCCCGGGCGCAGTTGCACCAGGTCATTCGGGCGCTGGGATATGAGCCCAGCGGTTCGGACGAGGTCAAGCCCCAACCCCTGTCGCCCGAACGCCGCCGTCAGATCCTGGCCGATCTGGAAGCGGGCGTCATCACTTCGGATCAGGCCGTTCAGATGCTAAAAGGAGAAATCGCATGAAAACAAGGAAAACAAAGCGACAGAGCGCTGGCTGGTTCACAGAAACAGCTCCCCTGCGGGGCTAGCCGGATTTATCCGGCGCTGTTTTGTAGCCCGGCGACTTCATCGCCGGGCGGACGTGGCAAACGCTTCAACCGAAAAAGGACGCCCCCAAATGAAACCACTATCCAATCTGGAGGAAATCAATCATGTCTGACGAACGCTTGCAGATTCTAAAAATGCTCGAAGAGGGCAAAATCACAGCCGAGGAGGCTTCGAAGCTGCTGGAGGCATTGAAGACAGCGGAAACCACGGACGACAGCGGCGATTCTCGGGTTCAGGCCGCATGGAAGACGCCCGGCAAAAAGGCCCGCTGGCTGCGCATCGAGATCAAGGAGCGCAACGGCAACCGGGTGCACATCAAGCTGCCGTTGGTGGTGGTGAAGGCGGCGCTGCGCCTGGGCGGGCATCTTAACGTGGCCGGGTTCGATTCTGATGAGCTCGGGCCTGAGGTGATGGCCGAGCTGGAAGAGGCCTTGCGCGAAGGCGAGGCGGGCGTGCTCATCGATGTGGTCGAGGAGGACGGCGACCACGTGCAGATATTCATGGAATAAAACCGGTTCTTTTGGATTTCAGGGGGTGAGATGACTGACGGATTCGCAATCCAGTGGGTCTGGTAAAGCCAATGCCCCCTGAAATCCTGTTGAGCCGATTTTTTTGAATAACTTCGAGCCTTCGTGGCTTTTTGTGGCTTAAAGTCAAGGACGTTCGCAGTTACCGCACATTTCTCGAACTCCCCGCGGTGTGATAGGATCATGTCCACTCTCGACACGCTCCATCAACCCTTCTATGACGACAACGCTCTACCTTATCCGCCACGGCGAGACCGACGCCAACGTCGCGGGCGTCTGGCAGGGCTCCACCGATAGCCCGCTGAACGAAAGAGGACAGGCCCAGGCCCGGGCGCTGGCCCGCCGCATCGCCCGCGAGGGACTTCCCATCATCCTCATTTACAGCAGCCCGCTGCAACGCGCCCGCCAAACCGCCGAGATGGTGGCCCGGGCGCTGGGCGACGTCCCGATCATCCTCGATCCGGGCCTGGCCGAGTATCATCTGGGCGAGTGGGAGGGCCTGACTTACGAGCAATTGAAGACCGAAAAACGTCTGTGGGATCGCATGGCCGAGGACCCCGACTTCACCCCGCCCGGCGGCGAATCGCCCCGGCAGTTCGCCATGCGCCTGCTCAACAGCTTCCAGACCATCACCCGCAAGCACGCGGGCGAGACGACCGCGGTGGTGGGGCATGGCGGTGCGCTGGCCACAGCGCTCTCCATGCTGCTGGATCAAGACGGCTCCACCTGGCGGCAATACCAGATGCTCAACGCCTCGCTGAGCAAGCTGATGTTCGATCCTGCGCCCCGCCTGGAATTTTTCTCCGACGTCTCACATCTGAAAGCCATCGGCAACCTGGGGGAGTGGCAATAGCGGTGACGAGCCATCGAGAACGCCTGCTGATTTCGTGGAATGTGAACGGCGTGCGGGCTATCTACAAAAAGGGGTTCATGGACTGGCTGACGGAATCCAGCCCCGACATTCTCTGCCTGCAAGAGACCCGGGCCGAGGCCCATCAAATCCCGGCCGACTTGCGGCAGCCCGCGGGGTATCACGCCTGGTGGAATCATTCCATCCGCAAGAAGGGATACAGCGGCACGGGCCTGCTCACCCGCCAGGAGCCGGACGAGGTCATCTTCGGCCTGGGCGCGCCCGAATTCGACCAGGAAGGCCGCACCATCATCGCCCATTATCCCGATTTCACCCTGGTGAATTGCTACTTCCCCAACGGCGGGCGCGATCACAGTCGCGTGCCCTTCAAGCTGGCTTTTTACGATGCGTTTCTGGCCAGGATGGAAGAGATGCGGGCTCAGGGGCGCAACATCATCTTCTGCGGGGATGTGAACACCGCGCACAAGCCCATCGACCTCACGCATCCCAAAGCCAACCAAAAGACCACCGGTTTTCTGCCTGAGGAGCGGGCGTGGCTGGATAAGGTCGTGGCCGCGGGCTATGTGGACGCGTTCCGCCATTTTTATCCCGACCGGGTTGAGATGTACACCTGGTGGTCGATGCCCACCCGGGCCCGGGAGCGCAACGTGGGCTGGCGCATCGATTACTTCTTCGTGGCCCGCGAGCTGATGCCCCGGCTGACCGACGCCCTCATCTTCACCAACGTCATGGGCAGCGATCATTGCCCGGTGGGCCTGAAAATTCTGACAAGCTGGTGATCAGGCTTCGGAGGAGGTCTCTTCGACTGCTCCTTCACCCGTCGCTTCCACGTCCTTGCGATCTTTCATGCGCGGGACCGCGGAATCCCCCGAGAAGTAATTCGCGTCCGCTTCCGTCATCCCCTGACAATAAAACGCCTCTGGATTTTGCAGGAAGCGACTCTTGTTGATCTTCAGACTGAGGCGATTGATGAGACGTTGGTTCTGGAAAGCGTCCCAGGAATAAACCACGCAGGTTTTGGCGAAGATGTCGTGAAAGCCCTGGCGCTCATCATCGATGGTGATCCAGAGAAAGCCCAGGCCAAAAGCGAGAAAGGATAGGAGATAGCCCACATAGCGGCGGGCGCTGCGGGCCAGGGTCAGCGGTTCGCCATCCATGCAAAACACCCGCAGCCCCAGCAGATATTTGCCCGGTGTCTGTCCGGCCAGGGCCCAAAAGGTGATGGTGTAAATCGCGGTGAATGAGAGGACGAACGCGCCGAGAAACAGCTTGCTGGCGCCGCAAGCAATTCCGGGAAAAGTGAGATCCGGCGTGCAGGTTGCCACATCAAGCCCCACCAGTTGCAAAAGATACCCCGCAACGGCTGTAAAAACGGCGACAATGCCGATGACGATGCCGCGATCGATGAGGTAAGCGATGAGACGGCTGACGAAACCCGCGTAATGACCGCGCAATGAATAAACGGGCTCACTCATTTCTCTTCTCCAGATTGCGACGGCGGATGACCTCTTCGATGGACAGAGTCGCCTGCTCCAGCACAGCGGGAGGCGGCAGGGGCAGCTCCTGCCGGGCGGGGCGACGCAACAGAGAACGCATGAACATCTCCAGCACCGAGTCAGATGTGACGGCGCGGGCCCGGATTTCGTCCGCGACCTCGCCCGCCAGCCCGATGCTCTGGCCCTGCACGATCTGGGCGATGGCCTCCGGATTCTCCTCCTCAAGATATTCAAGATAGCGGTCGCCAATCACTTCCACCAACTCCGACAGCTCCTCTGGATTCTCTTTGGCGTAGGCCAGATATTCGCTGACCTGAATCCGCACCAGCTCCTGCACCTGATCGACGTTATCCGTGTTGAGATAGGAGATGTATCGATCGGCCACCTCCCGCACCAGCTCGTCCATTTCGGTGGGGTTCTGGATGACATGCCCGAGATACATGCCCACCTGCACCTGAATCAGGGTCTGGATAGCCTGATTTTCGCTGAGAGAGAGGATCACATCATCGATAATCCCGGGGATCAAATCCTGAGCCATGGCCTTGCTGTAAGGCTCCTCCCGCCGCCCAGTCTCCACCCAATAAGAGACCACCGCCTGTACTCTGTCCTGATACGCCTGCCAGCGTTTGCGGGCCGGACGAAAAATGGGAATGCGCATGAACGGCCCCACCAGACTGCTGGCCAGGTTCAGCGCCTTGTCGGTGGTCTCGGCGATGGCGAGCAGAGGATGGCTGATCAACTCCGGCCCATGGAACATCGCCCCCACGATGAGATGACGCAGCAGCACCAGCTCCGATTCGGCCTCGCGCGGCCCCTGGAGCGAGCCCTCGATGGGGTGGGCTTCCTCCCACGCCCGGGCCCGGGCCAGCAACTCATCGCTCCCCACCAGAATGCTGCCCACCACCATGCGCACCAGCGAGTGATACGCCGCCAGATCGGGGTCTTTTTGATGAGGAACGATCTTGTACTCCCCGTCCAGATAAACCGGCCGTTTGGATTTTGCCATGATGATCAGGTCACAAGTTTGGTTTGGATGACGTTACGGGGTTCGCCGGTGAGGATGGCGATGGCGCGGCGGGAAGCGACAGCCTCCTCATCGCTGATGGGCTCATGCCGAAATCGATAATCCTGCTTGCGGATGAACTCGTCCAGTTGGGCGATGAGCTCCCGCCACTGGCGCTCGTGCATCTGCTTGAGGCTTTTGGCCGTGGCCTTCGGGGCCAGATGCAAGGCCAGGACAAGATGATTAAAGCACATTCCGCCCGATTTTTCCAATAAGCCCGCCCAGTCGTCATCCCAATGGGCCAGCAAGTCCTCGATGGCCCGGCGCTCGCTGGCCTGTTCATGCAGGCAGACGGGACAGGTGTTGCCATCGGGCGAGGAAGGAGGAGGCGCGTTTTTGGAGCCTCGGGAGAAGAAAGAATTGCGCCCGGGCGACGTCCCCTCCATGCGGCGCAACGCCTCTTTGAGCATGGCCTGTTCGATGATGGCCGCGCCCAGCTTCACCCCCGGAAACGTCAGAATCTCCTGGCTGTGGAAGGCGCAAAAGCCCATGTTCTGCACCAGCCGCTCCCGCAAGCCAAAATCGTTGACGCTCTCATACATGACGCCATCGAGATATTTCCGGCCCGACTGCCGACCGTAATGGCAGATGGGGCAGCCTTGCTTTTCGTGCAGAATGATGTTCAGGTCTTCGAGGGTGGCGTTGGGCTGTGACATGGGATTTCCTTACAACGATCTCCCTAGGGCCGCGGCCAGCAGATGCAGATCATCCATCAACGCCCGGAAGCGTTTGGGTTTCAGCGATTGCGCGCCGTCGGAAAAAGCCTCCGCGGGGCGCGGATGCACCTCGATCATCAGGCCGTCAGCGCCCGCGGCAATCGCAGCTTTGGCCACCGGCGCCACCAGACGCCATTTGCCTGTGCCATGACTGGGATCGCCGATGACGGGCAGGTGGCTCAATTGCTTCAATGCGGGGATGGCGTTGATGTCGAAGGTGTTGCGGGTGTAAGTCTCATAGGTGCGGATGCCCCGCTCCACCAGCATTACATTGGGATTGCCGTTGGCCATCACATACTCGGCCGACATCAGCAGCTCCTGGATAGTGCCGCTGAGGCCCCGTTTCAGAAAGACGGGCCTTTCCACCTTGCCCACCGCTTGCAGCAACCGATAATTCTGCATGTTGCGGGCGCCGATCTGCAGGATGTCGGCATAGCTGGCCACCAAATCCACCTCCTCGGGAGCCATAACCTCGGTAATGATGGGCATGCCGTAGATTTCCCGGGCCTCGGCCAGATACTTCAGCCCCTCTTCGCCCAACCCCTGGAAAGAGTAGGGGGATGAGCGGGGCTTGAAAGCGCCTCCGCGCAGCACGTGCGCCCCGGCCTCCTTCACCGCGTGCGCGGTTTCCAGCAACTGGCTGCGACTTTCCACCGAGCAAGGCCCGGCCATGATCACCAGCTTCTCCCCGCCGATGGTCACATCCCCCACCTGAATGACGGTGTTCTGGGGATGAAACTCGCGGTTGGCCAGCTTGAAGGGCTCGGCCACGCGCACGGCCCGCTCCACGCCCGGCATCACCTCGAACGCGTTGGGCGTGATGCGCCCGGTCTCGCCCACCAGCCCGATGATGGTGTGGGATTCACCGGCCGAAAGATGCGCCTCCAGCCCCAGCTTTTCGACCCGCTGCAAAACGCGTTGCAGCTCTTCCTCGGTGGCCGAAGGCTTCATTACGACAATCATTTTCTTCTCCTTCTATCTGGATTGCAACTACCAACGTACTCGACTTTAAGCCTCAAGAAGCCACGAAGGCTCGAAGTTTTTCGAAGACACGAAGGGAAAAATAAAAAAACTTCGTAACTACTAAGGTCGTCACCAGTTGTCACCCAAAAACCACTAAGAACACTAAGACACAAAGGCACAAAGGAAAATTTATACATTTTTTCTTCGTGTTCTTAGTGCCTTTGTGCCCTTTGTGGTTTATTAACCGGGGTACGTTAGCAGTTACAAAACTTCGCGCCTTCATGTTCTTCGTGTCTTCGTGGCAAAAAGTGCTGATGAGACCTCAGTAGTCACTTTGGATTTCAGTATTGAACGACTTGCGCCGGCTCGGGGTCCGGCACGACGCGATCCATGGCCTCGGCGATGCGTTTGACCTGTTGCACCAGCTCTGCGAAGCGCTCGGGCTTCAGGCTCTGGGGCCCGTCCGAAAGCGCCTCCTCCGGCCGCGGATGCACCTCCACGATGATGCCGTCAGCGCCCGCAGCGATGGATGCCCGGGCCATGGGCGTCACCGCGTCCCAGCGCCCGGTGGCGTGACTGGGGTCTGCAATCACGGGCAGATGGCTCAACTGCTTGAGGATGGGCACCGCGTTGAGGTCGAAGGTGTTGCGGGTGTATCGTTCGAAGGTGCGGATGCCGCGCTCGCACAGCATCACCCGGTAGTTCCCGCCCGAGAGAATGTACTCGGCCGACATCAGCAGCTCCTCCATGCTGTTCATCATGCCCCGCTTCAGCAGCACCGGCCGCTGGATGCGCCCCACCGCGTGCAGCAGCCCGAAGTTCTGCATGTTGCGGGCGCCGATCTGCAAGATGTCGGCGTATTCTGCGATCATCGCCACCGCGTCGGGCGTCATCACCTCGGTGATGATGGGCATGTTGTAGATTTCCCGGGCCTCGGCCAAAATCTCCAGCCCCTTCAATCCCA
>JALWDV010000360.1 GCA_027036755.1 Anaerolineae bacterium | reverse complement strand
CCCTTACCCTGTCTCGAACAAAGCCTTTACGCTGATCGTCGAAGAAAACGCTCGGGCCAATGTGGATCATCGCACCACCATCGCCCTCAACGATCACCCGCTGCTCGATGAAGCGTGGTCGGGCAAACGACGAGCGGTGTTCAGCGTCGCAACGCCCGCGGGTCTGGCCGTCAGCGGCGTCAACACCGTCACCATCGGAGCGTTGCTGCCATCGGGCGTCAGCAGCGATTGGATCTTCGTCAACTATTGGGAGCTGGCCTATCGGCGGGCCTTCACCGCCTGGCAGGGGCAAATCGATTTCGAGAGCGAAAAGGACGGGCCTCACGAATACCTGATCGACGGCTGGGAAACGCCCCAGGTCGTCATGCTGGATATCAGCGATCCCCTGGCTCCCAAGCGTCTGCTTCATCCCGCCACCATCGCCGGAGAAAGCTGGGCGCTGCGTTTTCGCACTGACGATTATAAAGG
The DNA here is from genome assembly GCA_027036755.1 of Anaerolineae bacterium. Lineage (GTDB taxonomy): Bacteria > Chloroflexota > Anaerolineae > J102 > J102 > M2005. Next base: position 788 of record JALWDV010000360.1, on the reverse strand, counting down.
GGACCACTTCTGGCTGCAGGCGGAAAGCGGCATCGCCGGGCCCGCGTCCATCGCCCTGCGCCCCCACCTGGATGACCTGCGCCAGCCCGCTTCCGGCGCGGATGTCATCATCGTCACCGGGCCGGAGCTATCTTCCGCGGCCCAACGCCTGGCCGACTGGCATCAGCAACGAGGATACCGCTCGCGGGTCGTTTACTTCCAGGACCTGGTGGACGAATTCAACCACGGCATCTACCATCCCCGGGCCGTCACCAATTTTATGAACTGGACGCAAAACAACTGGCCCGATCCCAAACCCCATTACCTGACACTTTTCGGCAACGGCAACTGGAACTTCAAGGGCTACAATCCCGCAAAATACCCCATCAAGCCCATCATCATCCCTCCATATCTGGCCTGGGTGGACCCGTGGCAAGGGGAAGTGCCCGACGACAACCGCTACGCGGATCTCGACGGCGACAGCAAACCCGATCTGGCAGTCGGCCGCATCCCCGTCAGCAATCTGGATGAAGCCAACGCGGTCATTGACAAAATGGTCGGGTACAACGAAAATGAACGCTCCGAATTCTGGCAGCATCAGGCCATGTTCGTGGCGGACTACGACCCCAACGCGGGCGATTTCGCGGGCGTCAGCGACCAGATCATCCAGGATTACATGCCCGACGACCTCACCATCCATCGCATCTACCTCAACGTCACCCATTCCGACACCGAGGCCGTGCGGCAGGCCATCGCCGATGGCATCAACAGCGGAGTCTGGATGCTGCAATACGCCGGGCATGGCTCCC